>CATJLA010000086.1 GCA_949741215.1 uncultured Oscillospiraceae bacterium | reverse complement strand
CGGCTTTCTTTTCGGCCTCCATATATCCTTGCAAAATTCCGGTTTGTGGGGGAGTTCGTTTTCTGCCAGGCAAACGGTCGGCTGAAAGTTTCCTCATTGGCCATCCGGGAAGCAAAGGCCCGATTTTTGCCGTGTCCAGTCTATAAAGGGACTTAACTGCCGCCTTTTGCGCCTGTTTCCGCCAATATTTTCTCCCGCTTTTTTTCCCGCAGGCGGTTTTTTCCTTTCAGGCTTTTATAAAGGGCCTGTTCTTCCTCACCTGCCCGGTAAAGGAGTACCACCGCCTGCCAGGGAGCTCGCTTTCCGTTGGAAAGCCTCATTACTCCTGCATATTCCAGGGGAGCTCCGTGGTTTTGGCACCGGGCCAGGGTAACAAACCTGCGCCCGTTCTGCCGCTCCCAACGGTCAAAAACCAACCGCTCTCCGCACACGGGGCAGTGGGTTTCCAGCACGTCCTTCTCATAAAAAAACAGCGAGCTTTTTTTGGGACGCAGCCCAACCTCCCAGCTTTGCAGCGGCGGTTCCCCAAAGGCCTGATGGCTTTTCCCCGCATACTGGGCCACCACGCTTTTTGCTAGGTTCAGCCTTTGGCAAAGCAGCGCCGTTCCGATAGCGTCATTTAGCGCATTATGGGCGGCAAGCTCCTGTGGAATGTTAAAATACTCCATTGCCGCTTTCAAGGACTTCTGCCCTCCGCCGGTATCGGTCTGCGCATTAAAAACAGATTGTAAATTCAGCCAGTTTTCGGTCCAGACGCTTTCCAGCCCATGTATCATCAAATTTTGCCGCAGCATCCGCAGATCGTCATTGCCCCAGGTAAAAAAGGTGCAGTTTTCTCCACACCAGTCCTGAAACTGCTGGATTGCCTGAGGAAAAGGCGTTCCAGCCTCTAAATCCCTCTGACGGATGCCGGTAAGCTTGGCGATCATCCCATGGAGTTGGGGGTAAAACCTGGGCTTTATCAGCATACAAAACTGCTCTCCGGGGGAGAAATCTGCCTTCAGCCGCACTGCCCCAATTTGGATAATCTCCCCATCCAGCCGAAACGGAAGCATGGCAGTCTGGGCAGTTTCCCCGTTGGTTGCCTGATTCCATTCCAAATCCAGCACAACGTAGTTCACAACAAGCCCTCCTTTCCCCAAAGATAAATGGTAATTTGCTGCGCAAAGTACCATGCGAGTTTCCGGCTGCGCCAGAAACATCAATAATCAGTAGATCCTAATTTCTCCTTATTATAGTACAAATCCCCGGCAGATTCCACCCTAATAACGAAAAATTCCTGCTTTTTTATGGCTTTTTTCCGCAAATTTCCGGCTTTTGGGACGAAACTGCCGCCAAAAAGCCTCCCGCCCAACCTGGGGCAGGAGGCTTGCGCTTCGTCATAGATTATTGTGCTGCATTTACACCTTTGCTGTCCGTCCGCCGGTTAAAGGAAGAGACTGCCAGCCGGAACAACACCGAAAGCAGATAGCACAACAGCCCACAGCCAATTATGCCGGGAACTGCCACAAAAAAGCTTTCCGCCCCGCCAATAGCTTTGAAGAGATTCACCTTATCGGTTAAAAATCCCCGCTGATACAGGGTAAGGTAGGGCATCAGCCCAAACTGATAAGCGTACAGTCCCTCATGGATCACCTTTATCCCGCAGGGCCACAGGGAAGTTACCACAAACAGCGCTACCGTATAAGGCAGGCTTTCCCGCAGGGTTTCCTTGTTCCATAGCTTATTCCAGAACTTTTTCATTGCACCCCAACCTTTCCTGTTTTCTTACTTTTATTATAGGAAATTATCTGGGGTGTGTCAAGTAAATTTCTTTGCAGCTGCTTCCCTCACCGTTTGGGACGTAAGTGCGGCAGTTACGTCCCAAAACCCTAACCATAGCTTTCTCTAAAGATACAGCTCGCAGCTCTTTCTCTCGGAACAGGCCTTTTTTATTTTCAGCGCCACTGCCGAAACTACAACGTTGTTCAGCTTACGGGCATGCTGCGGGCAGCTTGCTATACACCGCATGCAGGTAAAGCATTTTGAGCTGTCGGTTAGGCGGGGGTTTTCTTTGTTGATAGCCCCTACCGGGCAAATTTCCGCACAAAGGCCACAGCCGGTGCAGCTGCTGTCCGTTTTGGGTACCAGCCCGCCTTCTCCGCTTTTTTTATAAGGGCGGTTGCCCGGCGCCTGCACCGGGGCAGAATGATTCTCCCGCACTTTTTCTGTAATTTTGCCGGCAATCTCCTTCAGTTCCTGCTCATCCTGCTGATCCGGCCTGCCGGTAGAATACTGCCGCATAATGGAGTGCTCCGCCACAGCAGCTACCGCCGCTATTACCTGAAATCCGCTTTTCTCTGCCAAATCCTGCAATTCAACCAGCGTATCCTCATAGGCTCGATTACCGTATACACATACCACTGCGCACTTAGCGCCGTTACCCTGCAGCTGCCCGATTCTTTCCGCCGCAGCTTCCGGTACACGCCCCCCGAAGGAAGGCGCCGCAATTACCGCAAAATCCTCGTCGTTCAGCGTTATTGCGGAAAAATCTGTTTTTGTATCGGTGAGGTCAATTTTCTGCAGCTCCCCGTTCAATGCTTTGGTAAGAATATCGGCTACCCGTTGTGTACCCCCTGTAGGGCTGAAAATAATCTGCGCTACTCTCATGATATGCATCTCCTGTAATTTTTTAATTTACACCATTATAGCAGTTTTCAGGTGTAGTGTCAATATTTACAGGTTGAAAAAATTGTGTTATAATAACATTAATCTTACAATATCTGATTTTCAGCCAGTTTGCCGCTGCACAGTACCTCAAAAGCAGCATATTGATTACGCAAACCGCTGCCGTCCCGCCAAAAAGGAGGAACCTTGCTTTTATGTATATCAGCGCCAAATGCTCGGTGGCCGTGCACTGCCTGCTGTTTATCCACGAATACGGTGAAACCCATAAGGTTACCAGCGACCTGCTCTCCAAATCCTCCGGTAGCAACCCGGTAACCATCCGCGGCATCCTCAGTGCCTTAAAAAAGGAGGGGATTCTCTCGGTACGGTTCGGCTCCGGGGGGGCCAAGCTGCTTTGTCCGCTGGAGGAAATTACCCTTTACCGGATCTGCAAAGCAATTGAACCGGATTTCCTGATCAAAACCATCGGTATCCACCCTATGCCTTCCCCTTACTGCCCGGTGGGCAGGAACATCCACGGCGTGCTTGATTGCACCTATGAAACCATCCGGCTGGATTTAGGCCGGAGCCTGCAAAATATCACCATGGCGGAAATTGTGGAAAGCTATCATCGGCTTTTACGGGAGGAACAGCCTCAGTAATTTGTTTGGGGACGGTAATGCAGCAGTCATGTCCCCCAAAAAACTTTATAAAAACCTGCAAATTTTTACCATAGTATTGTATAAAAGAGAAATTCGTGCTAAAATGACAAGGTAAGAGCAATGAGCTCGCAGATTTACGGCGCAGTCTCCGCTTAAACAAAAGGGGGAGGCTGCGCTGTTTTTTACCCATAAGCCAAAAATACAAGGAAAATGGTGATCACATGAACAAAAAACTGATGCTTGGCAACGAAGCCGTGGCCCGTGGCCTGTATGAAGCCGGCTGCCGGGTGGTTTCAAGCTATCCCGGCACCCCCAGTACTGAAATGACTGAGTTTGCCGCCCTGTATAAGGAAATGTCCTGCGAGTGGGCCCCTAATGAAAAGGTGGCTATGGAGACGGCGGCAGGCGCTTCCATTGCAGGCGCACGCTCCTTTTGCGCCATGAAGCATGTGGGCTTAAATGTGGCGGCCGATCCTCTTTTTACCGTCTCCTACACTGGTGTAAACGCCGGTATGGTTATCGCCGTGGCGGACGACCCCGGGATGCACTCCTCCCAAAACGAGCAGGACTCCCGTCATTACGCCAAAGCCTCTAAAATCATGATGCTAGAGCCTTCTGACTCAGAGGAATGCCTGCGCTTTACCAAGCTGGCCTATGAGCTTTCGGAGCAGTTTGATACCCCGGTGATTGTTCGGGTAACCACTCGGGTGGCTCATTCCCGCAGTAGTGTACCTATGACAGAGAGAATAGAGGCTCCGCTTCGTCCTTATGAAAAGAACCCCGGCAAGTATGTGATGATGCCCGGCATGGCCAAGGTGCGCCATGTTGTGGTAGAGGAGCGCATCCAAAAGCAGATTGCCTGGGCAGAAACCGCGCCTATTAATACAGTGGAGTATAACAGCACCAAAATCGGTGTAATCACTTCCGGCATCAGCTACCAGTATGCCAGGGAGGCTTTGGGCACAAACGCCTCCTACCTGAAGCTGGGCTGTGTTTATCCCCTGCCGGTGGAGGTTATCCAGGATTTTGCCGCCAAGTGCGAAAAGGTTTATGTTCTGGAGGAGCTGGACCCCTTTATTGAGGAGCACTGCCGCCAGCATGGTATTGCCGTTATTGGCAAGGAGGCCTTTACCCTTCAGGGAGAGTACTCCCAGAGCTTGATTGCCAAAGTAATTCTCGGCACTGCGGCGACGTCGCTGGAAACCGATTTGCAGATACCCGCCCGGCCGCCTGTGCTGTGTGCGGGCTGCCCGCACCGGGGGCTTTACTACGCCCTTTCCAAGCTGAAGGTGATGGTAAGCGGGGACATCGGCTGCTACACCCTGGGCGCGTTGCCCCCTCTGGCCATGATGGACACCTGCATCTGCATGGGGGCCTCCATTTCCGCCTTGCATGGCAGAAATAAAGCAAATCCGGAGAATGCCTCCCGCTCGGTAGCGGTTATCGGGGATTCTACCTTTATTCACTCCGGTGTCACCAGCCTGATTAACGTGGCTTATAATCAGACTAATTCCACTGTGATTGTCCTGGATAACAGCATTACCGGCATGACAGGCCACCAGCAGAACCCCACCACCGGCAAAACCATCACCGGGGACCCTACCACCGCAGTAAGCCTGGAAAAGCTGTGCGAGGCTATCGGCATCCGCCGCGTCCGGGTAGTGGACCCTTACCAGTTGGCCGAAACAGAGCGGGTGATCCGGGAGGAGCTTGCTGCAGAGGAGCCTTCGGTGATTATCTCCCGTCGGCCCTGCGCCTTGTTAAAATATGTAAAGCACAATCCGCCCCTCACCGTCAACCAAGAAAAGTGCGTGGGCTGCAAAATGTGTATGAAGATCGGCTGCCCTGCCATCAGCATGAAGGATGGCAAATCCCAAATCGACTTTACCCAGTGCGTAGGCTGCGGAGTATGCCAGCAGCTTTGCAAACCCAACGCCATTGAGGAGGGGAAATAACCATGTCAGTAAAAAGCATTATGATAGTAGGCGTAGGCGGCCAGGGCACCCTGCTTGCCAGCCGCCTGTTAGGTTCCGCCCTGCTAAGCCAGGGATATGACGTCAAGGTCTCGGAGGTTCATGGCATGAGTCAGCGGGGCGGCTCGGTAGTTACATATGTCAAATATGGGGATAAGGTTTTTTCTCCTATTATTGAAAAGGGTGAGGCTGATTTGATTCTCTCCTTTGAGCAGCTGGAGGCGGCTCGCTGGCTGCCTTATCTCAAAAAGGAGGGGCATATCATCGTCAACACCCAGCAGATTGACCCTATGCCGGTAATCACCGGTGCGGCAGTTTACCCCGAAGGTGTGCTGGAAGCCATTGAGCAGGCCGGCGCTGCCGTTGTTCCGGTGGACGCCCTTGGACTGGCGGTGGAGGCAGGCTCTCCTAAGGCGGTAAATGTAGTGCTCATCGGCGTGATGGCCCAGAAGATGGAGCTTTCGAAGGAGACTTGGCTCAAAGCGGTGGAGGAAAATGTTCCCCCCAAGTTTTTGGAGCTGAATAAAAAGGCGTTCCATTTGGGCTACAGTCATTGCTAACCTTTTTATGGGGGACGTAACAGCGCTTATGTTCTTCTATATTTTAAGGAGGTATCAATGGTTGAATTAAGAAAGATTACCAAAGAAAACTATGAGGAATGCCTGAATTTAAAGGTTGCGGATAGCCAAAAGGCTTTTGTTTCCTCAACCGTTCACTCATTGGCACAGGCCTGGGTTTATTATAAAACAGCTTTTCCCTTTGCCATTTATGCGGATAAACAAATGGTTGGCTTTATCATGCTGGGATATTATGAGATAAACCATCAATATACCTTGTGGAAGCTCCTAATTGACGAAAAATATCAAAATAAGGGGTACGGTAAAGAGGCACTGAAGCTTGGAGTTAAGTACTTAGTCAATCAGTTCCATGCAAAAGAAGTGTATACAGCCTATTATGCAACAAACCATGTTGCAAAAAAACTGTATACATCCTTCGGATTCTGTGAAACCGGTGAAATAGTGGAAAATCAAGTCGGTATGAAGCTCATTGTGGGCGACCTCCAATTAAAATAAGACCAAACAGCCCCTTGCGGCTTACGCTCCTGCCCCAAAAAGAACAAGGCACGCCGCGCCCAAACAGGCGGCGCAAGCATAAACAGAAAGGAAGTTTTCCCATTGCCAAAGTATTTCAACCCGGAAATTGAAACCGCCTCCCGGGACTATTTAACGGCTCTGCAGTCTGCAAGGCTGATCAAAATGGTCCAAAATTGCTACGATAACGTCCCCTTTTACCGCAAAAAGTTTGACGAAATGGGTCTTCTACCCGGGGATATCCACTCTATCACCGATCTCCCTAAGCTGCCCTTTACTGTAAAGCAGGATTTGCGGGACAACTACCCCTTTGGCCTGTTTGCCGTGCCCAGAGAAAAGCTGATGCGCATTCATGCCTCCTCCGGCACCACCGGCAAGCAGACGGTAGTGGGCTACACTAAGCACGATATTGAGGTATGGAGCGAAGGCGCCGCCCGCGCTATCGTCGCCGCTGGGGGCACCAAAGAGGACTATGTCCACGTCTCCTACGGCTATGGCCTGTTTACCGGGGGCTTAGGCCTTCATTACGGCGCCGAGCGGATGGGCGCAACCGCTATCCCGGTGTCCTCCGGCAACACCCAGCGCCAAATTCAAATTTTGCAGGACTTTGGCTCTAACATCCTGTGCTGCACCCCCTCCTACGCCATGTACATCGGTGAGTCGGTTCGTCGCATGGGCATTGACCCCAAAACCCTTGCCCTGCGCGCCGGTATCTTTGGAGCGGAGGCCTGGAGCGAAAATATGCGCCGGGAGATCGAAAAGGCCCTGGACATCAAAGCCTATGACATCTACGGCCTGTCGGAGATCGCCGGACCCGGTGTCTCCTACGAGTGCCAGATGCAAACCGGTATGCACGTTTGTGAGGACTTTTTCTACCCCGAAATTATCGACCCGGACACCCTGGAGCCTCTCCCTGCCGGCAAATACGGCGAGCTGGTCTTTACCTGTATCGGCAAGGAGGCCCTACCTTTGATCCGCTACCGCACCCGGGATATCTCGGCACTTAGTTATGAGCAGTGCGAATGTGGCCGCACTCTCGTCAAAATGCTGAAACCCAGGGGACGCAGTGACGATATGCTGATTATCCGCGGCGTTAACGTCTTCCCCTCTCAGGTGGAGCACGTGATCCTCTCCCTGGGCATGGAGCCCAACTACCAGATTGTAGTGGACCGTATCAACAACCTGGACACTATGACCGTAAAAATTGAGCTTTCGGATACGATGGTTTCCGACTCGGTTAAGGAAATTGAGAAGCAGGAGCACAAAATCCACAGCACAATGCAGGCAGTACTGGGCGTTTCTGCCGAAATTAAGCTGGTAGAGCCCCTTTCTCTGCCCCGGTCGGAGGGCAAGGCTGTCCGTGTAATTGACAACCGCCAGATTTAAGCAAGGAGGGTAAAGCTATGGCAATCCATCAAATTTCGGTATTTGTAGAGAACAAACCGGGCCGTCTGGCAGATATTACTGCTATTTTGGCCAAAGGGGAGGTTAGCATCCGGGCCTTTTCCATCGCCGACACCACCGATTTCGGTATCCTCCGCCTGATTGTTTCGGATACAGCGAAAGCCTCCCAGGTATTAAGGGAGGCAGGGGTAGCATCCTCTGTTAATGAGGTTGTAGCTGTTTCCGTTCCGGACATCACCGGCGCCTTCGCCCAGGTGGTCGAAGTTCTTGCCAAGGCGGGTGAAAACATTGAATACGCCTACGCCTTTTTAACGCCGGAAATCGGTACTGCTCATGTTATCATGCGGGTTGGAGAGAACAAAAAGGCTATTGCTGCACTTACTCAGGCAGGCTTTGCCGTAATTGACAACGAGGATGTCCTGTAAAGCTGTTCCTCCCTGTATTTTCGGGGATATCGCAAGAGCCCTTTTCAATAAAATATAATTATTCAAAAGGAGAAAAATTATGGGACTGAATTTCGATATCAAAGGCAAAATTGAGGAAGTGGCAAACAGGCTGAAAGACGATCCCGCTTTACTGAAGGAATTTCAGAAGGAGCCGGTTAAGGCGGTGGAAAAACTGCTGGGAATCGATATTCCCGATGAACAGCTGCAGCCGCTGATTGATGGCATTAAGGCAAAGCTTACTGCGGAAGACATCAGCAATGTGGTGGATGGGCTGAAGGGCCTGTTTAACAAAAATTAAATTGAAGGCATTTGCCTAAAATATGAAAAATCCCCCGGAAAACCGAAGAACGTTTCCGGGGGTTTCCTGTTTATAAAAAGGATTTAGACCTTCTTTTTTTCAAAAAAAGCGTCAATCTGCTTTTTCAAATCCGCAGGCTTGGAATTTTTCAGCAGATAACCCGCAGGCTTCAAAGGCATTACCTTGATCATCGTTTCCGGATCTCGCCGCCCGGTGAGGAAAATGACCGGTATGTCCTCAAATTCCTTCTCGGAGCGCAACATTTCCAGGGTCTGCCGTCCGTCGCATACCGGCATTTCATAGTCCAGCAGAACCAAATCCGGCCGGTTCAATGCAATGGTTCGGATTGCCCCTACCCCTGAGGATGCCGCGGAGACCTCATAATCCTTGTTCAGCAGCTCAGTCATACCCTGGCGGATTGTTGCAGAGTCATCCACCAGCAGAACCTTCGGCTTCTGGCCGCCTTTGTCCTGCTCCGCACGCTGGGAGAGATATTTCTCCACCTCGCTCATGGCGTTGCTCGCTTCGATAGGAGTGCACACTCCCGTCCCCAGCAGATGAGGTGCAATGGCGCAGTAAGCAAAATATCCTGCACCGGTATCAAACAGCAGGCTTACCTGTAGCTTTTCTTTTTCAAATATCTGCCGGAACTCCTCATATGTAAGCAGGTTCTCTTCCTTCAGCTCATAGGACGCAACTGCAGGCAGATGCTCTATTACCCGGCCCACAAACTGCCGGGCAGTATATCTGGCAGCATGAACCAACATGGAGTCCAGCTTGTTGGTCTGAATCCCTAAAGCCTTGCCTACCGTGTTGATCAGAAGGTTCTCATCAAACACCAGGATAACCTCCTGCTTCTCCTCATTTTGGGACGTCCCGTAGATTAAGCGATAATATACGCCGCGGCCAAACCTTTCACCGCCATAAACATCACTTACCACGTGGGATTCCAGCTGGAACATATCAAAAACCAGCTGGATAATCACCTTTTTTATAGCTGCCAGCTCTTCACCAGGCAGAAGATTTTCCCACTTCCGCTCCTCCTTGCCGATAATGGAAAGATCCTCTGTTACGGTATGGCCGATCAGCCAGCCGGCACATACCCCCAAAAAGTGATCCACTGACTTTGCGGAGTAGCCTGCCTGCTCCAGCTCCTGCTCCAAAGCGGGCAAGGTGTTCTCCCGAAAGTCTTTGTGGATGCGTTGATGCTCTTTCAGCCCTGCGTAATGGATGGAAGCCATATAAGCCTCCTCGTCCGAAAAATGCTTCATAGCATGGGCCTTAAAAAACTTGATGCCCTCTTGGCAGGCCCACTGGCTGTTTTTTTCATCTGCCCGAAAGGAAAAAAGCCGGTTGATGATCTTAAAAAGCCGCTGATGCTCCTTGTCAATTACATCTATGCCGAGATTAAATTCATCCCGCCATTCAAATTGATTTTCCTGATTGCTCATAAAGAATCCTCCTTTGCTGCCGGAAACCCGGAGAACACAGCTGATTTTTTCTAAATTGATCTATATTCTATTGTACATCAAAAGTATGGGAATTGCAACCAGTAAAGGATATGTTTCCAGCAGGTTGAACAAAATAAATGAAGAAACTTGTTGGAGCAGTTACGTCCCAAACAAAACCAAGGGGCGTTGTTGAGGCAGACTGCTTGAAAACACCACTGGAATATGATACTATAATAGTAAAGTGTTGGGGCTAAGCGGCAGGTTTTATGCCTGCGCGACGTCCCGGAAACGAGAAAGCTTTTCCTGCAAAAATCAGACAAAAAGGAGGCGGCAGCTTGCAAAAGATCCCTATTAAGGATTGGTTTCCTGTTTTTATCCGCAGGTTTCGCAAATATTTTTTGCTGCTTTTGCTGACAGCAGTGATTACTGTGCCGCTGATTTCGGTATCCTCTCATCTGGCACGGCAGAGGATTCTTGACAGCAGCCAGCACCGCCTTGCCAGCGGCCTGCAGGCGATGGACAGTCAGGTACGCCGCTCTATGGATCTGATGCAGACCTTGCTGAAGGATGAGCATTTTGTCAGCTTGCTGTTGCTGAAGGGAGAAGGGGAGGCCAAGCATTATATGGATGCCAGTAATGTGCAGAAGCAGCTGCGTAGCTATGTAGGCTCCCAGGAAATGTTGAGCATGGCCTACCTGATTTTTCAGAAAAACCAGGTGTTCATTACGGATCAAATGTCTTTTGATCAGGCGCAGAGGGCTTATCCCAGCTTTTTTAGCTACCCTGGATTGACGTTGGAGGACTGCCGACAGCTGATGTTCAGCGGCCCCTTTGAGCTGCGCTTCCTTTGTGATCAGCAGTACACTGTAGGGGAAAACCTGCCCCAGGACGCCTTTATTTACCTGTTGAACACAACCTACTACACCAGCTTGGATAACTCCTGTGTAATGGGCAGCATTATTGACCGCCAGAGTCTGGTGCAGGAAATGCTGATTGAGGATGTTCAACAGACAGGACTGCTCGTTTTAACCTCTCAGGCTACAGGAGAGCTGCTGCTGACCCATAACAGCGAGGGCCTTGAGCAGGATGGGAAGCCTGTTCCTGCTACAAGGGAGCGCCTTACCCTGATTACGGAAGAAAACGATCTGTTGGGGATTAAAGCTGTGGCAGGCATTCCGGAGTCTATCCTTCAGCGGGATTTTGACCAAATGGTAAAGATAGCGATTGTGCTGTTTGCCGCTGGTTTTTTTGCCATTTTTACCTGTACGGTTCTGTTTTCCTTGAGAGAAGCCCAAAATTTGCGCAGACTAATCGACGTCACTGCCCAAAGTACCGGTATGGGGTGGCAATCCCGAGATGAGTACGCCTTTTTGCAGGAGTCTATCCAGCAGATGGACAGCGAGAACAAGAAACGGCTGTTGCGGATGCAGCAATTAAGCCAGCAGGTGGCTTCCCGAATGCTGAACACCCTGTTGCTGGAGGGAATTTATACTCCCAATGAAGAAGAAACTCTGCTGCAGTATTTTGGAGGCAGGTTTACCCTGTACCAGGTGATCAAGCTGCGGCTGGAGGGTGAGGCCGCCCCAGCGATTTATGAGCTGGAAAGTTTACTGCAGCAAACCCTGCCTATGGGCTTTGAAAGCCTGCTGCTGCCTCCAGGGGAGATTTTGGTGCTGCTTTTTTACAGCGAAATGCCGCCGGAGGGGGAGCTTATCTCCTGTCTTACCTCTTTTTTGGACGTCCTGGAGCAGAGAAATCTTCCGGTAAGTATGGGGCTCAGCGACGTCTGCAGCGGCCTGCGTGAGGTGCATACGGCTTACCTTAGGGCACAGTTTGCCCTGCAGTTTTCGGACATTACGATAGGGCAGGGGAGCATTGGCATTTACAAGCCGGAGGCCCAGCTCAACGACCAAACGATGCTGGATACTGCGTTGCCCAACAGGCTGTATGGCTTTATTCTGGCAGGCAGCAAAAAGGATGTGGAAACGGTATTCACCCATATTCGCAGCCAGTTTTTTGCAGGTAAAACCGGCAGAACCGACCAGATGCAGGCTTACTATTCTTTGAGGCAGGCGGTGTATAATGCGGGATTGGAAATTTTACCTCCCCCCAGGGGTGGGGATGGCGCCGTATTACAGATGCTTGAGCCTGACGCCCACCCGGATGCTCAGCCGGAAAAGCAGATTGATCTGTTGAATCGGGCTGCATTAACCTTGTGTGATCTAGTGAATAATAAGAAAAAAAGTGGAAATGCCCAACTGCGGGAGGGGATTTTGGCTTATATCCACGAACATTACCCTGACGCTGACCTGAACGCTGCTAAAATCGCAGAAGAATTTGGCATTACCGAAAAATATGTGTTCCTTTTTATAAAGGAGCAGACAGGACAACCCCTTGGCAATTTAATTGAATCCATTCGTTTGGACGAAGTGGAGCGGCTCCTTGCAGAGACTAATGATTCCAACAAATCAATTGCTGAAAAAACCGGTTTTGGCAGTGAGAATACTTTTTATCGGGCATTTGCCAGACGGCATGGGGTTTCTCCGGCAGTGTGGCGTAAAAATAGGGCTGCAGAATAAACCGCTGCAGTCCTGTCCTGAAAAGAGGCAATTTTTGCAATAATGCCATAAAATATTACCCGCTGACAGCGAAAATTAGAAATAGTGGTATAAAATCTTACTCAATGACAGTGATTTTACGATTTGAAAGTTGATTTGACAGTGATTTTCTTTTATGCTTTGGTTGTACAGAAAAACGTGCACTGTGTACTATGCACAAAAACTAAGGAGGAAAATCATGGTAAAGCAGAAAATTTTAGCTGCGGCTCTTGCGGCTGCCTGTTTGCTTTCAGCAACAGCTTGTTCGTCCAATAATTCCAGCAGTTCCAGCGGCAGTACTTCCAGTGGCTCTCACTCACAGTCTGCCGGAGGAGATAGCTCCAGCAACAGCTCGGAACAGGGCGATGGCTCTCTTCCTATATTAAAGGTTGGAATCAATCAGTCGCCTAATATTCAGAACTTGGATACAAACTACCTTACTTTATGGCTGGAGGAAAAAATGAACTGCGATATTCAGTTCGAGATTTTCCCTGCCAGTGGTGATGACTACAGAACCAAGTTTGCTATGCTGGTAACCTCTAATGCACAGTTGCCTGACGTTATGGCTACCGGCCTGGGAAATACCGCCAACGAGGATTACATCGCTAAGGGCATTTTCATTCCTCTGGACGAGTACTTTGCCGATCCGGAGATGACCCCCAACTTCCATTCCTTGGATGCTGACGTGCAGCAGTTTATGCTGACCGGTCTGAAGCAGTCCAATGGCCAGGTGTACTCTTTCTTCTCCTATAATAATATGATCTGGAACGAGTATTATCACCGTGCATTTATTAACAAAGAGTGGCTGGAGGCTCTGAATCTGACTGCCCCCACCACCACTGATGAGCTGACCGAAGTGTTGCGGGCCTTTGTTACACAGGATCCCAACGGCAATGGCAAGGCAGACGAAATCGGCCTGATTGGTGCGAAAGACGGCGGCTACGGCCAGGAGCCTCTGCCCTACATTATGAGTGCATTCACCCAGGTGGATTACGGCCACAACTACCTGAACGTCAAGGACGGCAAGGTATATGCCTCCTACACCACTCCCGAGTGGAAGCAGGGCATTGAATACATGAACATGCTGGTAAACGAGGGCTTGATGTCTCCTCTGTCCTTTACTCAGGATTATCAGCAGCTGAAGGCTATGGGTACCAGCGAGGAAGCAATTGCCGGTATTCTCACTTGCGGCAGTGCCAGCAACTTCGGTGCCTCTACGGACGCTTCCTATCTGAGAATGTCCCTTTTGGAACCCCTTACCGGCCCTAACGGCGTGAAAACCGCTGTATTCTCTCCTAACGTACCCAGCAAAACCTGGTTTATTACCAAGGATTGCTCCAACGTTGAGCTGGCTGTGAAGATGGGCGACCTGTTCCTCAGCGAGGAAGGCTCCATGACTGCTCGTTATGGTGAAAAGGGTGTTGACTGGACCGATGATCCGGATGTCGTATCCCTGTATCACAGCGACTATGAGTTTGTTGGCCTGGATGCCAAGTATGCAGTGGATCTGGACGGTAACCTGTGGGCAAACCCCCAGAACAAGCACTGGTATGGCGCTACTCCCAAATATGAGCCCTACTATCAGTACAGCAAGGGCAATGTTCTGAAAACCGATTTTGAGAACAACACAACCGGTGCTGAGGACTTTACCAGCAAGCACTATACTTCCTACCAGCTGGAGCCCAGCGAGTTCATCTACATGCTGCCCTACACCACTGAGGAGCTGGAGCAGATCTCTGTGGAGAAAACCGCTATCGATCAGTATGTAGTGGATCAGTCCGCCGCATTTATTACCGGCACACGTTCGATGAGCGAGTGGGACTCCTTCATCAGCGAGCTGGAGGGCATGGGCCTTGAAAAGTATCTCCAGGCAGCCCAGGCGGCTTATGACCGCAGCAACAGCTAAGTATAAGGCTTGCGGGACGTCAGCGCATTGGGAATTCCGTAAGGCTTGCTTTGGAGGCACAGACGGAAACCATGCGCTTGCGTCATAAAAACAAAAATTCAGGCGGAGCGGTTCAGATACAGTCGCTCCGCCCTCTTTTTAAGAGGAGGCTGCTCGAGTGAATTTGACAAAGTTCAAAAAAGACTATCTGCGCAACTGGCAGCTTTATCTGCTGTTGATTATTCCGATTGCGTTTTGTATTATTTTTTCCTATATCCCTATGTTGGGTATTCAAATTGCCTTTAAAAAGTTTGATATTGTAGAAGGCATATGGGGCAGCCCTTGGGTTGGTATGGCCAACTTCCAGCGGTTTTTCAGTGCCCCCAACTTTTGGCAGTTAATCCGCAATACTATTCTAATTGCGCTGTACGGGTTGATTGCCGGCTTCCCGGTGCCGATTCTGCTGGCGTTGGTGCTTAACTCTTTCCCAAAAGAGCGGTATAAAAAAGTGGTGCAGACGGTTTCCTATATGCCCCATTTTATTTCCACTGTGGTTATTGTAGGTATTTTAATGCAGATGTTCAACCCCCGCACCGGTGCTTTAGGCAACCTCTACAACCTGATTACCGGCACCTATATGCAGGACTTATTCGCAAAACCCAATGCTTTCCCCCACCTGTATGTCTGGTCGGGTATCTGGCAGTCTATGGGTTGGAACAGCATTATCTATCTGGCAGCCCTTTCCGGAGTGGATCCGGAGCTTCATGAGGCCGCTGAGGTGGACGGCGCCTCCCGGGTGCAACGGGTATGGCATATCGATTTGCCCACCATTCTTCCTACAGCAACGATTCTGCTGATTATGTCTGCCGGCAGCATTATGAGCATCGGGTTTGAAAAGGTTTATCTGATGCAGAACAGCCTGAATATTTCCCGCAGTGAAGTAATTTCCACCTACGTCTATAAGGTGGGCCTTACTATTGGCTCGGGCGATTTCTCCTTTGCTACGGCAATCGGCCTGTTCAACTCGATAATCAACCTGATTATCCTGGTGATTGTAAACCAAACCACCAAAAAGCTCAGCGAAACCAGCTTGTTCTAAGGCTGTATCTTTGACGAAAGGAGATTTACCCTATGAGCAGCAGTTCTATCAAAATCAAATACTGCACAGCCGATAAGGTTTACTACACCATTTCCGGCATTTTGCTTACCCTGGTGCTGATTGCGGTGGCATATCCTATTATTTTTGTGGTATCGGCCTCTTTCTCCTCCGGGTCGGCGGTATCCTCCGGCAAGGTGCTGCTTTGGCCGGTAGGCTTTAACCTGGACGGCTATAAAGCCATCTTCCGCAAGGACGATATCTGGCTTTCTTACCTGAATACTATTAAATATACCTTGGTTGGTACTTTGTTTAACCTGTTTGTTTGCATGTGCGGCGCTTACCCCCTTTCCCGCCGGGAGCTGAAGGGCCGGGGGCCGCTGATGTTCCTGTTTGCTTTCACCATGTATTTCGGCGGCGGCATGATCCCCACCTATTTGTTGATCAATCAGCTGCGTCTCATCAATACCTTCTGGGTTATGGTACTGCCGGGGGCGCTTTCGGTTTACAACATGATCGTAATGCGTACCTTTATCCAGTCCAACATTCCCAATGAGCTGTATGAGGCCTCCTCTATGGACGGCTGCAGCCATATTACTTTCTTAGTCCGGATTGTTCTGCCGCTTTCCAAGGCGGTTATTGCGGTGGTGGCGCTGTTCTCGGCAGTAGGCCATTGGAATACCTACTTCAACGCTATGCTGTACTTAAACGACCGTACAAGAATGCCCCTGCAGATCATCCTGCGGGAAATCCTGATCATGAACCAGATCGACGTTACCAGCATCAGCGACCCGGAGCTTGCTGTAATGCTTGCCAACACCGCCGATGTGCTGAAGTATTCCCTGATCGTGGTAGCAACCGTGCCGATCCTCTGCATCTACCCCTTTGCCCAGAAGTACTTTGCAAAAGGCGTAATGATCGGTTCTATTAAGGGGTAGGGACATAAGCGCCCGCCCACGTCCCCAAAACCTGCATAAAAAGGAGAGCGGCAAAAGCTTATGCACCAGATTTTATTTGACGGGGTGGAAACCGGCTGGCACAACGCCCTGCCCTTGGGCAGCGGCAAAATGGGGGCCATGGTGTTTTTTGAGAAGAACACTCTCCATATAGCCCTGAACCATTACGATTGCTACTACCAGATTCTCAGCCGGTATGCCCAAAGGGAGGAGCAGCCGGTTTCAGAGCCGGGCAAACGGTACCGGCAGCTGCAAAAAATCACGGAGGACGCCCGGGCCAAGGGGGACATTTCCCGCGGCCACTACACCGCCACCATGAACCCGCCCCGGCGGGAAAAGCGTCCTCTGTACAGCGGCACAAGCCATCCAATGGCAGGGGAGGCATTGCTTCACCTTGCCCCCTGTATGACAGGAGCGCAAACCGCACTCCGCCTGCTGATAGAGGAGGCCCGTGTGGAATTTTCCGCCCAAAAGGAGGGTAAAACCGTCACAGTTGCCGTCATTACCCCCAAATCCGGGGACGGAGTGCTTGTTCAATGTGCTCAGTCCCATCCGGGGCTGCTTGTGTCGGCAGAACTTTCCCTTCCCTCCGCTCGGGGCCTGGATTACTGTGAAACCACTCAGGGCACTGCAGCAGGGGCAGTTTGGCTGCGCACCGCATTCCATCCCTGGGGGGAAAACCCGCAGCAGTACCCGCCCTTTGTTTCGGAAACAGCGTTGCGGCTGGAAAATTGCGAAGAGCAAAACGACGTCCTAAACCTGGGGGAAGCCGGGGAGAACTTTTGCTTAAGCGCCTCGGCGCGCCCGGGGGAAGGCAGTGCTTTAACCGAGTGTACCTCCCTGCTCCAGCAGAGGGAAGCATTGCTCCAGGCCCACACGGCCGCCTGGAAAAGCTACTGGCACACCCGTGTACAGCTGCCGGACCGCTTTTTGGAAACGCTGTGGCACCTGCACCTTTATCTGGCGGAGTGCATGAGCGGCCGGGGCGGTGTTCACTTTGAGCAGGCCTGCGGATTAAACGGCTTGTGGGATATCCGCCGCCCCAGCATGTGGGGCAGTATGTGGTATTGGGATGTAAACATTGAGGAAGCTTTCTGGCACGCCTTTTCCTCCAATCATCTGGAGCAGGCCCTGGACTTCTGTAACGGCTATCTTGCTTTTGCGGACAAAGCGGAAGCCTTTGCTCAGGAGGTTTATGGGGTATCCGGCTGGGCTATTGATTACCCCCACGCCCTGTACCACTGCATCCAGCCCTGGTGTGCCCAGTTTTTGTGGCGGTATTACCTTTACAGCGGGGATAAAGACTTTTTGCGGGAAAAGGCCTACCCGGTGTTCCGGCGGCAGATCGCCTTTATCCAGCAGATTGCCTGGCAGGATGAGAACGGCACCCTGCATATTGACCCGGACATCTCCCCGGAGCAGGGGCCTATTACCCGGGATTCTGTGATCACGGTTTCCACCATCCGGGCATTGCTGCAGTATGGGCTGCAGGCCGCAAAGCTGCTGTCCCGTCCTAAAGATGAAGCTGAGGAAATGCAGCAGCTTTTGAACCGCCTGCCGGCCTATAGCCTTACCCTGGACGGCTCCCGGTGGAAGGACTCTTATTTTGCTCCGGACGACCTGCCCCTGAGGCATCCTTCTATTTTAATGCCCATTTTCCCCGGGGAGGAAGTTTCCCGCCGCAGCCCGGAGCCGCAGCGTACCTTGGCCTGGAATACCCTGCGCCATGCCGCCGAAAATACCGAGCTGGGAGTATTCGGCTTTGGTTGGATTGCCGCCGCCGCTGCTCGTATGGGAGAAGGCGGCAGCGCCCTGCGGATTTTATACGAAAAGGGGCTGGACCTGTGCCTTCACAGCAACGGCATGGCCTACGAGGAAACCGAGCGCTGGATGAATTTCTGCGTGATCACCAAGCCCCCCATGTACTGGCCCGCCATGACCGAGCCTACCGGCGGCATCATTCAGGCAGTAAACGAAATGCTGCTCCAGTGTGTGGACGGAGTGATCGAAATTTTCCCCGCCGTGCCGGATGGCCGGGACGGCCTGGCTGTTCCCAAAGGCTGTTATAAGCACTGTGACGAGGACTTTGCCGGGGAGTACCCCGCCTGGCAGAATTGCCGGTTTGAGCGGCTGCTGGCCCCTGGCGGTTTTGAAGTAAGCGCCCTCCGGGAGAACGGCAAAACCCAGTGGATTGAAATAACAAGCCGAATAGGCGGCAAGCTGTGCTTACGTCTGCCCCCAGAGTTTACAGAACCCGGCGAAGGGGATTTGCTGGAACAAAATATGCAGCCGGGGGACGTCCTGCGTCTCGGTGTGCAAAAGCCTTGGGCAGAGCCTGCCCCTGCCGGTGTGCAGATGCGGGAGGCAGGGGAAACCCACCGGCGGGTATTTCTGGGAGAAGACCGCCACACCGCCTATTATAAAGGTCTGGATGCCTTTGTTTGCCCCTACGGTTTTGCCAACTGGCAGCGCCCCCAGTGGACCTGTATGGTGCTGGATATAGGGGATACTGCTCTTGCTAAAAATTATGACAGCGCCTATTCCCGGGAGCTTTGCCGGATGGGGCAGCTTTCCCTAGGCTTTGGCGGCCCCCGGCTGATCGGTGCGGAAAGCTGGAGCCCTAACTTGGGCTGGGGCTTTGGAGCAGGGGAGAATCTGAGGATCCAAGACAGAGGCGGCCCGGACGACCTGCGCCGGGACTTTGCCGAAGGCAGCGAAGAAGCCGAATTCTGGCTGGAGCTGCCCAAAGGCAAATACGACCTGCTGGTGATCTCCGGCGATGAGGAGGAGGCTTCCCTTACCCGGCTGGAGCTGCCCCAGTATGGCACCCGGGCCGGCGGAGAGACCTGCTCTGTCGGACAGTACCAGTGTGCTGTTTTGCCGGTGCTGCATTCTCAGGACGGTGTTCTGCGGGTGCGTATTTCCACAGGCGAAAACCGCCGCTGGAAGCTGAACGGAATTATCGTGAACAAACAATACGGGCTGCTGTAAGCATTGCTTTGGCAAAACCGGTTGTAACTGCAATACAGGCTGCATTGGGCCTGAACTTCCATTTTCATCATTCTTTTAAGGAAAAGCCTCTCAAGCCCGTATTCCCCGGGTTTGGGGGGCTTTTCCTTTTTTCTTGGGGACGAGGCAGCGGCTTTATTGTCTGCAGGCTTTTCCGAAAGGTTGCCGGGGCAAGGGGGGCCCTAAACGGGCTCTGGAGTGAGCAGAAGGAGGGTGCGGCAAAATCGAGCTCTTTACGCACAGCCGGCGGAGGGCTTTCCCCTGAGGACGCAAAACGGCAGAGAGGCAGTCTTGTCCTGAAAAAGAGGAGAAGAAGATTTTGCGGTTACACTTTCTTTTTGGGGCAAGGTGTGGTACAATAGTCCCAATGATATGCGCAGGAGAGGAGCAGGCGGATGGAATCACTGCAAAAATTACAGCAGATTAAAACCTTTATGCTGGATTTGGACGGTACCTTTTATTTGGGAGAGCAGCTGTATCCCTGGTCCAAGGGCTTTTTGGAGCGGCTGGAGCAAACCGGCAGGGATTTTCTCTTTTTGACCAATAATTCCTCCAAAAACCGGGAGGCTTATGTCCAAAAGCTTGCCAAAATGGGCGTTTTTGTACCTGAAAATAAGGTGTTTACCTCCGGAGAGGCCACCACTCTGCTGCTGCAGCAGCAGTACCCCGGCGCTTCGGTTTATTTGGTAGGCACCCCTGCGCTGGAACAGGAGTTTGCCCAGGCAGGCATCCTGCTGACAGAGGATAAGCCGGACTTGGCAGTGCTTGGCTTTGACACTACCCTTACCTATCAAAAGCTTTGCCGCCTGTGTGCCCTGGTGCGGGCGGGAATTCCTTACATTGCCACCCACCCGGACGTAAACTGCCCTGTGGAAAACGGCTTTATTCCGGACATCGGCGGGACAATCGCTCTGGTAAAGGCCTGTACCGGCCGGGAGCCGGATTTGATTGTGGGCAAGCCTTATCCCTATATTACCCGGGCGGTGCTGCAAAAGCTTGGTCAAACCAGAGAGCAGGTTGCTATGGTGGGCGACAGGCTGTATACCGACATCGCCTTAGGGGGCAACAGCGGCATCCTCTCAATCCTGGTGCTTAGCGGGGAAACTGCAGAAAGCGACCTGAAAGGCGCAGACGTCCAGCCGGACTTGGTTTTTGAGCATCTGGGCAGGCTGGGAGATGCTTTAAATTAGCGGAAAAGCCAGATTTTGAGGCACGAGAACAGACCAAGCTGTTTCGTCCTAAAATAGAGTAAAACGAAAAGGAGACCAGCAGATGAAAGGAAAAATCCAGATCAGCAAGCCTGTTACTACGGAGGATTTTCGCACGGCAGTTCATTTTAACGCTTATTCTAAAAATTTTGTTCTCCCTGCAGTGATGCTGGCAGGGCTGGCTTATGCCATATATGGAGCCGTTATCAGCTTTACACGGTCCAATGGGGAGATTGGCTTTGGGATATTCAGCTCTATTTTGGTGGTGGCGGTAATCGTCTTGATTATTTACAACACGGAGCAGATCGTAAAGCGCTTTGCCAAGCGGAACCAGGACGTGCTGGGGGAAGAACGGCAGATCATTTTTACCGAGGAGCTGATTTCTGCAGAGGGCCGGGAAAAGGGCGATTTTCAGGAATACGGCTGGTACAGCGCCAAATGCTGTTACGAGATTAAAAAAATGTTCCTGTTTTATACCAATACCAAGCGGACGATTATCATTCCCAAGGCCTATATGACGGAGGAGCAAATCCTCCAGCTGCGGGAAATGCTGGAAAGAAAGCTGAAGAAGAATTTTCACAGGCGGTCAAAATAAATACGGCCGGATTTCGATAAAAAGCAATTATGTGCAAAATTTGCAGCTCGTCCGGGTGTGAAAATACAGGATTTTTTGCATGATTTTGCTTCCGAACAAGGCTGGTTTTGCCTGAAATTGAGCACTTTTCCTCAAAAAGTCAAGCATTGCAGGGGCTCTTCCTCTATAATAAAAGCATACCGGTTGAGGAGGTGGAGCCATGAGCAACTTACAGCTGCTGGAGGATGCCCTTGAGTATATTGAGGAGCACCTGCTGGAGAACGTGAAGACAGAGGAGATTGCTGCCCACTGTTACTGCTCTAAGTCCACCTTGGAAAAGCTTTTCCGAAATGTAAACAATATTTCGGTGCATGATTACATTGTCCGCCGGAAAATGGTGCTGGCTGCCAGGATGCTGCGCAGCGGGGAGAAAAGCAACCTGCTGGAGTTGGCGCTACAGCTGGGGTACCAGTCCAACGAGGCGTTTTCTCGGGCATTCCGGAAGGTGTGGCAGTGTAATCCTTCTCAGTATGCCAGGCGGTACCCTTTTGCGGAGCTGTACCCCCGGCTGCTGGGCGCGCCTGTGAAAGGAGAAACTGCTATGAGCAAAAATGTGGACATCAGCGAGCTGTACGACCTGTTTACTCAGAGGAGAAGCTGCTGGTTTGT
The DNA here is from genome assembly GCA_949741215.1 of uncultured Oscillospiraceae bacterium. Taxonomy (GTDB): domain Bacteria; phylum Bacillota; class Clostridia; order Oscillospirales; family Ruminococcaceae; genus CATJLA01. Next base: position 130 of record CATJLA010000086.1, on the reverse strand, counting down.
CTGTGTGGACATCCGGCATATGACTTCTATCAATCAGATTTCCAGAAAGGCTGGAGATCTTGCCATTTTAGAAACGATGAACCGGCTGGCCGAATCCGCAGGGGAGGAGGATGTGCCTTTTCGCATCGGG
>CATJLA010000085.1 GCA_949741215.1 uncultured Oscillospiraceae bacterium | reverse complement strand
CCCGCCGCTGTAGGTTTCCTCAATCCGGTGGGCACACCAGCCCGCGATTCTGGCAATGGCGAACAGGGGGGTGTACATCTCCGGAGGAATGCCCAGCATTTTGTAGACAAGTCCGGAATAGAGGTCCACGTTGGCGCATATGACTTTACTGTCCCCCTTATTTCCGGCAAACACCTCCGGGGCCAGCCGCTCTACCGATTCCAGCAGGCGGAACTCGTCCTCAAAGCCTTTTTCCCGGGCCAAATTGATGGCGTGCTTCTTCAAAATCACCGCTCTTGGGTCGCTTAGGGTATAAATAGCATGGCCCATGCCATAAATCAGGCCGCTGCGGTCCCCGGCTTCCCTGCGGATCAGCTTTTGGAGAAAGTCCTTCACCTCGCCGTCATTATCCCAGTGGGTTACCCCCTCTTTAATATACTCGGTCATCTCCAGCACCTTGTGGTTGGCGCCGCCGTGAAGGGGACCCTTTAACGAACCAATACCCGCTGCAATGGCAGAATAAGTATCTGTTCCCGAAGAGGAAAGCACCCGGGTGGAAAAGGTGGAGTTGTTGCCGCCGCCGTGCTCTGCATGCAAAATCAGGCAGACGTCCAGCAGCCGGGCCTCCTCCTCGGTAAACCGCTTATCCCACCGCAAGGTACGCAGAATAGACTGGGCGATGGTGTGTTCGTTTTTGGTGGGATGGAAGTACATGCTTTTATGGTCATAATACCGGCGCTTTACCTGATAAGCCGTTACCATAATGGTAGGCAGCCGGGCAATCAGCTCCATGGACTGGCGCATCAGGTTTTCCATGCTGTTGTCCTCAGGATTTTGGTCGTAGGAATAGAGGGTAAGCACGCACCGGGCCAGCTTATTCATAATGTTGGGGGAGGGGTTTTTCATAATAACGTCCTCCGCAAAGCCGGTGGGCAGATCCCGGAAAGCGGCAATGGTTTCCTTCAGCCGGTCAAGGTGGATCTTATCCGGCAGGTTGCCGAACAGCAGCAGCCACACTACTTCCTCAAAGCCGTACCGGTCCTCCCGGGTGCAGCCGTCCACAATCTCGTTAATCTCAATGCCCCGGTAAATCAGCCTGCCTTCTGCCGGTGTTTTTTTGCCGTCCACCATCTCATAACCATGGACGTCACAGATCTGGGTAAGCCCTGCCACTACGCCGGTGCCGTCTGCATTGCGCAGGCCCCGCTTTACCGGATACTTTTCGTAATAAGAGGCGTCAATCGCATTATTCCGCTTATATTCCTCACATAGCTCTTTCAGACGCTGCCGTTTTTGTTCCGAGTCCAGAATGGTTTTTCCCTCGTCCAGTACCATTTCTTCCGCATTGATATTTGTATTGAGAAGCATTTTACCACCTCGTTCCTTTCCTGCTCTCTAACAAGCTCGTTTTTGAATAACTTTTCCGGAAAACTTTCTTCTGTAAATCAGTATGTTTTTATATGATAACAGAAAACTGCGCTAAAGTCAATAGAAAAAACCTGTAAAAAGGCCAATTTCTGAAAGTTTAATAAATAAATCCTGCAAAAAATGCGGATATTATGGAAATTTTGTCAAAGGATAAATTTTTTCCTGCAAATCCAATAGTTTTCACCTGTGATGTCATTTTCTTAGCAAAAATCAGATTTGCAGGATTTTATTTTAGATTATGCAAAATTAAGGAAAGGAAGGTCCTCTCATGAAACCCGGATTTCTGCTGCCTCTTCTGTTCGGGGTGCTGGTTCTGCTGCTGCCCTTAGTGGCGCTGAAGGCTGCCTCACCTGCCAGCCTTACCGAAAGCTCCTCCCTGCCTGTATCCTCTTCCCTGCCGGACGTCCCGGAAAGCGGGGCCTCCGGCTACGGGGCGGATTCCCCTTTTTTCCAAAGCCAACCGGAAAGCCCTGCACAAACAAGCTCCGCTTCGTCGGAACAGACAGCTTATACGCCCTCTCAAATACCGGAGTCCTCTTTTTCTTACGACGGGGCTGCAAGCTTTCGCATCCTCAACCAAACCACCGGCCAGGTGGAAACGGTGGATGCCTTTACCTATACCATAGGCTCGGTTTGTGCCGAAATGCCCCCTACCTTTGAGCCGGAGGCCTGGAAAGCTCAGGGGGTGGCCTCCCACACCTATGCTTTGCGGCAGCAGCTGGAGCAGGCTCGTAATCCCGACCCTAATTTACAGGGTGCGGATTTTGCTGCCGACCCCCAGAACTGGAAGGGCTATGTTACCAAGGAGCTGTTTCTGGAGCGTTATGGGGAAGAAAAAGGCTCCCTTTATTGGGGCTGGATGGAAACCGCTGTAAAAGAAGTGGCGGACAAGGTGCTTTTGTATCAGTCCCAGCCTATTGTGGCGGCTTATCATTCCATGTCCGCCGGGCGTACCGAGGATGCCTCCAACGTGTGGGAGGGCTCTGCCCCTTACCTGGTGCCGGTGGAAAGCGAGGGCGACAAGCTGGCCCCCAAATACGAAACCACTCAGATTATCTCCCCCCAGGAGCTTTCGGACGCTTTTCCGGAAATTCCCTGCACCGGGGAGCCTTCCGGCTGGTTCAGCGGGTTTGAGCGGTCAGATTCCGGCTATCTCCTTACCGCCTACCTCTGTGGGGCGCAGCTTACCGGCAAGGAGCTGCGTACCCGTTTGGACCTGCGTTCCACCCATATGGAAATCAGCTTTGTAAACGGCAGTTTTCTGTTTGTGTGCCAGGGGTACGGCCATGGGGTGGGGCTTTCCCAGTACGGCGCGGATTATATGGCCCGCCAGGGCAGCACCTGGCAGGAAATTTTATCCCATTATTACCAGGACGCAGTGATTGCCAACATTGCGCAGTAACAGCAAAAGGCCCGCCGCTTCTTT
>CATJLA010000084.1 GCA_949741215.1 uncultured Oscillospiraceae bacterium | reverse complement strand
GATTTCGGAAGTGGCCTCGGGATTTTTATAATAGCAGAGCATCACGCCCGGCCCATTTACCGCCAGCTCCCCAATTTCGCCCTGGGGAACCTCGGCGCCCTGCTCGTCCACAATTTTGGCCTGCCAGTGGTAGCCCGGAACCCCGATAGCCCCCACTTTATGGATATTTTCTACTCCCAAATGCACGCATCCGGGCCCGATGGACTCGCTGAGCCCATAGTTTGTGTCGTACTGATGATGTGGGAACAGCTTTTTCCACCGTTTAATCAGGCTGGGGGGGACAGGCTGCGCCCCGATGTGCATCAGCCTCCACTGGTCCAGCAGGTAGTGGCCCAGATCCACCCGGCCGGATTCAATAGCGTCCAGCAGATCCTGCGCCCAGGGCACCAGCAGCCAGACGATGGTGCATTTTTCCTCAGTAACCGCCCGGAGAATCCACTCCGGCGTAACCCCGCGGAGAAGCACCGCTTTGCTGCCGGAAAGCAGGCTGCCGAACCAGTGCATTTTGGCCCCGGTGTGGTACAGCGGCGGGATGCAGAGGAACACGTCCTCCCGGGTTTGGCTGTGGTGGTTCTGTTCTGTTTCACAGGAGCTTACCAGCGCCCGGTGATTATGTAAAATTGCTTTGGGGAAGCCAGTGGTGCCGGAGGAAAAGTAGATGGCCGCCTCATCGGTTTCACACAATGCTACCGGCGGCAGGCTGGAGGAGCAGTAGCCCATCAGCTTCATGCAGTCCTCAGTATAGGGGGGCTTTTCCCGCCCGACAAAGAACATGGTTTTTACCCGGGGCAAATCGGCGGCAATGACGTCCATACGGCCTATAAACTCCGGCCCGAACAAAAGCAGCTCCACATCCGCAAGCTCCAGGCAGTACTTGATTTCATCGGAGGAATAGCGGAAGTTCAGGGGCACCGCAATGCACCCCGCTTTCAAAACGCCAAAATACAGGGGCAGCCATTCCAGGCAGTTCATCAGCAGGAGGCCTACTTTGGTTCCTCTGGGGGTGCCGCGGCTCAGCAGCAGGTTGGCAAACCGGTTAGCCTGCCGGTCAAAGTCTTTCCAGGAGATAGCACGGCGGTAGGGGGCGTCCGGCTGGGCGTTTTCAATCAGGCTGGCCTCCCGCCAGGTAACCGCTTTGTCCCGTTCCTCTGAGGGGTTGATCTCTACCAAGGCTGTTTCTGAGCCGTACAGCCTGGCGTTTCGTTCCAAAAATTCCGTAATGACCATGGTATTCCTCCGTTTTTTCCAAATCACCTGGTATTTTCCAGATGTTTTATACATAGACGCAGTATTACTTTATCACTTTCACTGGATGAAGTCAAGGAAAAAAGAGAAAAACTGTGCTATTTCGACAGAGAAATGCTGTCCTTTTCGTTGTGCAATCTGCTGTTTTTTATTGTGGGACGTGGGTGCGGGCCTTGGTTTGCAGGCGTACCTTTAGGCAAAACGCAAAATGAAAAATATTCTGTCTTGTCCCGGAATAAAAGCGCTTTTTTGGTGGCATATTGAAAAGGAAACCTCCGGCGTGCCTATTAAACTGCCGGAAAAAAGGAGGGACTGCCAGATGCAGCAAAAACCCCAGAGCTTTACCCCCGAAATGGAGCAGTATTTTGAAAGTTTGCCCATGCATATCCAGGAGACCATCCAGATGGCGGGGCGGGAGAAGATTCAGTCGATTGAGGAGCTTCGTCAGATTGCGGAGATTCTAAAGGACGGGTAAAGAGGAGCAAAGCCGGATTCCTGGGTAAAAGGCCCGGAATCCGGCTTGTTTATGCCATTTGCAACTAAAGGTTGCCATAATTTTTAGGGGATTTTTGTAATGTAACCGAAAGTTGGTAGACCAAATCTCCATCATCCGCTATAATAAAAACAAGAGGTGATGGCAGATGTACTTAGGCAAAAATTTGCAATATTTAAGAAGAAAATTGGGCATAACCCAGGAACAGCTGGCAGAGGGCTTGGGGGTGTCCCGTCAGGCTGTTTCTAAGTGGGAGGCGGGGCAGAGCTATCCGGAGATGGATAAGCTGCTGCTGCTTTGCAACCTGTTTGGCTGCAAAATGGACGAACTGGTGCGGGAGGACCTAAAGCAACGCCAGTTTACTCCTGCCCCAACAGAGGAAGCCCCTGTAATCACAGAGCCGGAGGAATCTTTGGGGACGCAGGCGCCGCCCGATGCCTCTGCCCCGGAGGAGGAGCGGCAGCAGGCTGCTTCAAGCTCCCCGGAGGCTGCTTTGGAACAGACTGCCGAGGAAAGCGGCTTCCGGGAGGAAGCCCCCGCAGCGCCGGAGCCTGAAACGGCAGTGCCGTCCTGTGAGCCAAGCGGCCCTTTTGTACCCGGAGAGGGCAAAGTGGAAGCGGTGGAGCCGGACTGCTGGAGAGAAGATGAGGGTGATGTTGGGATTGAGGACGAACAGGCTGTTTTTTACCGGTATAATCAGATTATGGATCGCTTTAGCCTGACCACCGCCCTTGGCGTAATGCTGATTGCATGGGGTGTGGCAGCAGAGCGCTATATGGAGGACTTTTTGGGCTGGGTGCCGGAGGGGCTGCCCCTGATTTTTTCTGTAATTGCGGGAGCCGTTCTGCTTGCCTTTGGCTT
>CATJLA010000083.1 GCA_949741215.1 uncultured Oscillospiraceae bacterium | reverse complement strand
GCTGTTAAAGCGGGAGTGGTTCTTTGAGGTGGATGTCTCCAAATATGTCGCCTACTTCATCGCCGCCATTAACCATGACCTTTCTATCAGCATGATTATTGATCCTCACGAAAAGATCAAGGCTCTGCTGGAAAAAATAAAAATAGAGCGCGGTGAATAATAGCTCTCTGCAATAGAAAAGCGAAGAGGTCTTTCCAGGGCTTATCCCCTTAGGAGAGGCCTCTCTTTTTTCCGCACTTTTATGACGTCCCTATGCTTCTGCACCCCTAAAGCTGCCCGCACAAAACAAAAGAGCTGTCACGTCCCCCCAAAAAAGGGAACGGACAGCTCTTTTTAGGTTGTTTTAGGGGTTATTCCATGTTTTTTGCCGCGTTGACAGCGGTTTGCAGCCGGGCAATGTCAATGGTTGCGGGCACGGTGCAGTCCGCCCCCAGCATAAAGCCCTGCTTGCCAAACTCCCGGATAATCTTCCGGCTTTCTGCAGCAATTTCGTCCAGGCTGCCTTCCAACAGCAGGCCGTGGTTATCCAGGCCGCCCATAATAGGGGCGCCAAACAGCTTTCGGCCCTCCTCCAGGCTTATGCCGGAACGATGTACATCCCAGTTGAACAGGTGGGCGGGGTAGCCCACATATCTTTCCGGGCAGGAACGGAACCCGTGCTCCTTTTCCCCGCAGATATGGACAATGTTATAGGCCCCTGCCTTTTTGGCGGCGTTCAGTACTTTCAGGTCAAAGGGCTTTACCAACCGTTCCCAGGTATCAGTGTCAAACCGTTGAGGCTCGCTGAACTGACCGGAATAATAAATGCCGGAAGCTCCCGCCGCCATATAGCCCTCGGCCCAGTCCGCCAAAACTTCCGCCAGCTTTCCGATCCCAATCAGGATAGATTCCGGGTCCTGTTTGCAGTGCTCCATAAAGACAGCGTCCTTGCCGTAGGTAAAGGAAGCGATTTTGAAGGGGCTCCACACTGTGGGAAAAATCATGACTTCATCCCCAACCTGTTCTGCCAGAATTCGGGTAATCTTCTCCTGCTTCCGGTATTGTTCGCAGTCTCGGCCGGGCAGGGTAACATTCCGCCAGTCAGACGGCTTCTCAATGGTAATGTCCTTGGTGAACATATTGCCGAAGTTGTCATCCATTACCTTGATGATGTCATTGTCCAGCTCCCGGTACAGCTTCAGCTGGCCTTCGGCCGCCTCCTCCGCGGTAAACTTTGCGGGGAAGTGGAACCAAAATCCCGCCGGGGTATAATCTGGGGTTTTGTTTTCCAGCACTGCTTTCATCCGTTCGATCTTGTTCATGTAAAAGCCCTCCTTCATTTTGTTGACGTCGTGATTGCGGCAATTCTTCTGCGTCTCTCTGTAGCTGCCGCACGTCCATACAGCGCCGGCCGGGCCGTGGGGGAAAGCCCTCCCGCTTTGGCGTCCCGGAAATGCAAGCGCTTTCATAAGTATACCGGATTTTTCTGGGAAGAGCAAGTGTTTGTGGGGTGTTTTGCCCGGTTTTTTGCATAAATTGGGGCAATTTCGGAAAAATAAAACCAAAAAGATGAAAAAGAGGAGCCGCCCATGATAACCGTCCTGATTGCCGGGCAAAAAGACCCCCGGCTAACCTGTTGGCTGGGGGAGTGCCTGGCCCCTTTTGCTCAGCTTTCCCAAAAGGCTGTGGTAAAGCCGCCTGGCCCAAGCCCCCGGTTTTTGCTGTGGGAAACAGGCTGCCCTCAGGAAATTTTTCTGGAGCAGGGAATTCTGCTGTTTCGGGAAAACTGCCAGCCCCCACCGGAGTGTATTATCCGGGGGAACTGTGTTGCTGTAGCCTGTTCCCAAAGCCCGGCGGTGCTGGAACTGCTGGAAAAGCTGGAAGTCCCGGTGATCACCTGCGGGCTTTCTACTCGGGATACCGTAACCTATGCCAGTAACCAGGAGGAAAGCCTGGTGGTTTCCTTCCAGCGTTCTTTCCACACCCTTTTGGGGGAGCTGGTAGAGCCTATGGAGCTGCCGTTCCTCACCCCGCCCCCTTTGGGCAGAATGGATCTGCTGCTGGGCTGCGCCGCTCTGGCTTTGGCGGGGGAGGCAAAAATCATCAGCAAGCAGTAGTTTGGGGGACGTAAGCGCTGTACCCGGCTTTGCGCTTACGTCCCAACCTTGCAATTTTTGTTGACAACGAAGGAAAAACTGGATATAATAACACTTGTATAAAACGGCTGTGACAAGGAAAAACAGTGCGCAAGGCTCCATACAGAGAAGGGCTGGTTGGTGAAAAGCCCCGGAGCAGCAGCTGGAGGCCCCCTTGGAGCTGCGTGCAAATGGGTGTGTGTTATCAGGCTGCCCGGAAGCACGACGTCCTCCCCTGCGTTAAAGGGGGCAGAGGCTTCCTGCCAGTAAAAGGCGGAAGCGAAATTGGGTGGTACCGCGATGACCTTCGCCCCATAATATTTTGGGGGAGGGTCTTTTTTTGCGGCAGCCCCAACCTTCAAACAGGAAAGGAATGTGTTAGTCAATATGAAATGGACCGGCTTAAATGAACTGCGGGAGAGCTATCTCTCCTTTTTTGAATCCAAAGGGCATTTGCGGCTGCCCAGCTTTTCCCTGGTGCCTCAGGACGACAAGGGCCTTTTGCTGATTAACTCCGGCATGGCACCGATGAAAAAGTATTTTACCGGCCAGGTGGTTCCCCCAAGAACCCGGGTAACTACCTGCCAGAAGTGCATCCGAACCCCGGATATTGAAAGCGTGGGCAAAACCAGCCGCCATGGTACCTATTTTGAGATGCTGGGCAACTTCTCCTTTGGAGATTATTTCAAAAAGGACGCCATCACCTGGGCGTGGGAGTTCCTTACGAAGGTAGTTGAAATTCCTCAGGAAAAGCTGTACGCCACTATTTACCCCAAAGATGAGGAAGCCTTCCAGTATTGGGTAGAGGTAGGGATGGATCCTGCCCACATCGTCCGCCTGGAGGATAACTTTTGGGAGATTGGAAGCGGCCCCTGCGGCCCTGACTCTGAGATTTTTTATGACAGAGGTGAAAAGTACGGCTGCGGCAGCCCCAACTGCGGCCCAGGCTGTGACTGTGACCGGTATATTGAAATCTGGAACAATGTGTTTACCCAGTTTAATTCCGACGGTGAGGGCAATTACACCCCTCTGGAGCACCCCAACATTGATACCGGCATGGGGCTGGAGCGCTTAGCCTGCATCATGCAGGATGTGGACAACCTGTTTGAGGTGGATACCGTCCAGAATATCATGAAGCATATTGCCCGCATTGCCGGAGTGGAGTATAAAAAGGATGAGCGAACCGACATCTCCCTCCGGGTAATTACCGACCACATCCGCAGCACTACCTTTATGATTGGAGACGGCGTAGTACCTCAAAACGAGGGCCGGGGCTATGTGTTAAAGCGCCTGCTTCGGCGGGCAGCCCGTCATGGAAGATTGTTAGGGATTACCGAGCCGTTTTTGTACAAGGTATGTGAAACAGTGATTCAGGAAAACGCCTCCGCCTACCCGGAGCTTACCCAGAAAAAGGACTATATTACCAAAATCATCAAGGTGGAGGAGGAGCGCTTTGCCAAAACAGTAGACCAGGGCATTGAAACGCTGACCCGTCTTGTTCAGCGGCTGGACGATGCCGCCTTTACCGGAAAACGGCTGCTCTCCGGTGAGGAGGCTTTCCGGCTGTATGATACCTACGGATTCCCCATTGACCTTACCCGGGAGATTTTAAGCGAGCACAACATCCCGGTGGATGAGGAGGCCTTTGCCAGACTGATGAACCAGCAGCGCCAGAATTCCCGGAACTCCCGGGCGGAGCTGGGCAATGCCGGCTGGACAGAGGACGTGATGGCCGCCTTAAAGGAGGAAACAAACACCTTTACCGGCTATGGCTCCACCAGCGGCTCCAGTGAGGTGATGGCTATTGTGCGGGACGGGGCTTTTACCGAGACCCTGACAGACGGTGATATCGCTACCGTCATATTAAAGGAAACCCCCTTTTATGCCGAAAGCGGTGGTCAGGTAGGGGATACTGGTGTTATCCGCTGCGGGGAGAGTGAGTTCCGGGTGGAGGATTGCAAAAAGTCTAACACCGGCCTGTTTATGCACATCGGCCAGATGACCTCCGGAGTTCTTTCCAAGGGCGATCAAGTGGAAGCCCAGGTGGATGAGCACCGGCGTGCCGCCATTATGCGCAACCACACCGCCTGCCATTTGCTCCAGGCTGCTTTAAGGACGGTACTGGGCGACCATGTCCATCAGGCAGGATCTATGGTCAGCGAGGACCGGTGCCGCTTTGACTTCTCCCATTTTTCCGCCATGACAGCACAAGAACTGGCCCAAGTGGAGCTGTTGGTAAACCAGATGATCCTATCCGCCATTGACGTCACCGTAGACGAGCTGCCGATTGAGGAAGCCAAAAAGCTGGGGGCTATGGCCCTGTTTGGGGAGAAATACGGCGATATTGTCCGGGTTTGCAAGGTTGCGGATAAGTCAGTAGAGTTCTGCGGCGGTACCCATGTGCGCAATACCTCTTGGATCGGCCTGTTTAAGATTGTGTCAGAGTCCTCGGTAGCGGCGGGTGTCCGGCGGATTGAAGCGGTAACGGGAGAAGGCGTGCTGGGGCTTTTGGTGCATCTGGACAGCCAGCTCCGCCGGGCGGCTGAAAACCTGAAGCTGGGTAATCCGGAGGAACTGGTGCCCAAAACCACCGCCATCACGGCAGAGCTGAAGGCCAAGGATCGGGAAATTGCTGAGCTGAACGGCAAAATTGCCTCTATGCAGGCGCAAAATATGTTCCAGAACGCCCGCCAGATAGGCAAAGTTCGGTTTATCAGCGCAGCTATGACGGATGTGAAGCCGGAAGCCCTGCGTACCATGGGGGATAACATCAAGTCCACCCAGGCGGATATGGTGGCTGTACTGGTTGGAGTATCCGGCAGCAAAGCCTCTATTCTCGCCGTTTGCGGGGCGGAGGCCGTAAAGGCCGGTGTTCATGCCGGCAAATTGGTGAAACAGCTTTGTGCATTGGCAGGGGGCTCCGGTGGCGGACGTCCTGACAGCGCTATGGGCGGCGCCTCTGAAATTTTTAAAATTGACGAGGCGGTGGCCCAAGCTGAGGGCATGATTTTAGAAATGCAGAAATAAGGCAAAAGTCAGCAGGCGTGGAGGCCTATACAAGCTTCCACGCCTTTTGTTTTGTGACGTAACTGCCGCTTTCTGTTCTCTGTGGCTGTCCCAAATCGCCGTAGTAAGGCAAAGGCAGTTAAGGTACGCCAGAGGCGCAGAAAACCTTCGCTCAAGCTTTTTCAAAGGCTTGAAGGGGTCGCCCGGTAAACATACCCGATGAAACCCCAAAACAGCAGGATATATTTGGGCCAGAAGGAGGAGAATTCCTATGCAAATTAACAGATTAACCCTGGAAGATATCCATAAGTTTGCGCCATTTTACCAGGCATATTTTAACGCAGAGGGAGATCGTTGGACAGAGAATCTGGCATATAAGCGCCTGCACCAAATGTGGTCTATTGATGATTCCCTCTGCTTCAAGGCGGAGGAACAAGGCTTTATTTACGGCATTTTAATGGGCTTTTTGGAGTGCTTTGACGACGGACCCTGCTTCCATATTTTTGAGATTTTAGTATTGCGGGAGCATCAAAACGCTGGAATTGGCACAGCTCTCATACAGACGGCAGAGGCGGAGGCCAAAAGGCTGGGAGCGGTCGTATCCACCCTGGAAGCCCTTACCGACTTGAAACATGAGATCTTTTATGGAAGAATGGGTTATCAAACCAAACCGGATTTTGCCTTTAAGGTGAAAAGGCTGTAGCGTTGCAGAGACGTCCTAAAATAGCTTAATAAAACAGCTTTAGAGGATAATTGCAAGGATCCTACTACGGCTCCTGTCTGCTTTGGGGCAGCAGGAGCTTTTTTGCCCGTTTTTGCCGTTGTTTCTCCTTTACCCAAAGCCATACCGTACCCCCTGCCGCCCCCAGGGAAATCACAATTCCCCAAAGCAGCTCCGCAGGGAAAAAGGTTAAGGTAACTGTATGGCTTCCTGACTCCATGGGAGCACACAGAAGTCCGCCGGCGGTTTGTTGAGCGGATACGGTTTTACCATCAATCTGCAGGTGCCAGCCCGTTTCATAAGGAATGGTAGTAAACAGCATTCCGTCTTTTTTTATAGTAATTTGGGCGGAGATTCGGTTGTTTTTCTCCAGCTCCAGGTGCTCTACAGTAGACGAAAGCGCCTCACAGGCATCTTCCAGCAAGGGGAGGTTTAAGGTGTAAAAATGGGCCGCTTGAAAATAAGTTTCCTGTTCCGTCAAAACAAGGCGGAGGGTGACTGTTTCTCCCTCCTGCGGGGTACCCAAGGACATAATCCGGTAACTCTCATTCTCAAAATAATCGCTGAGGAACTCCCCGTTTACATACAGCTTTACCGGATACTCATAGCCAGTGGGGAAGTGAAAGTAGACAGGTTTTCCGGTGCCGGTAAACTCCCATTCCAGGTAAGCCTCCTCCTGCGGGGTTTCCGGAAAATAGCCCATACATCCTACCATCTGTTCCTCCCGCAGGTTGTAAAACCGGGTATAATCCGGGCGGATTTCCTGAAAAAAAGGCAGCTCCTGCCCATAAGTTCCAAGCAGGCGGTTCATGATCTCGTTTTGCCATACAAAAAGGTTTTCTTCCTCCGGGGCAGGCGGTGTTAGACGGGCTGCGTCACTGCTGGCCCCAAACACAAGGGGGAGCGCGGTAGGATTTTCGTAAATCAAAAGATCCACTTCGTCCAAATAGCCGTAGATACGGTAATGCTCCAGGGTTTGGTCGGAAAGCAGATACTTTATTCCCAGCAGAGAGTCAGAAAGAGGCGTTCCGCCCTGGTAGCGGGTCCAGTGGGCGCGGGCGGCATAGCCAAGCTGCCGCACCGTTTCGATTGACCGCTGGTTCAGGCTGGAGCTGGAGTGAGAAATTCCGGCGTAACCCAGGGCAAAGGGGTCGTTTACAGTGCGGATATCGGTTTTTTCCATCCGGTAAAAGCCAGGGTCCTGCTCTTGAATCCAGTCAACCCCCACAGCCATCCGGTCCATAAAATTCCGGTAGGAGGGGCGGGTGCTGTAAATAACATCCTGATCCAGCCGCTCCAGGGTAATTCTTCCGTTGGCCAGCAGCTCCGTTTGACAAGACAGCAGCACCAGCACCGCAAGCCCCAGGGTGGTTTTCTGCAGGTCGGTTTGGCTTTGCGCAGGGATTTCCCCTTTTACTGGGGCGTCAAAGCGGGAGGCCTTGGCGCAATAAATACTGGCCTGGCGGTATTGAAACAGGAAGAACAGCAGTATGGCGTCCAAAAGAAGAAAAACACAGGCAATCCAGATGCCGCCAGACTGCTCCAAAAAGGGATAATCCGGCAGCTTTTGCAGAACGGCCAGCAACAGCAGCAGAATACCGGCGGTTTTGCATAGGGCAGGGCGGGCAGAGGCGTCCCGGTGGGCAAAGGCCCTGGCAGAAAGCAGCAGCAAAAACAAACTGACCAGAAAAGAGTATCGATAAGGAAGCCAGTTGGGGGCCTGAAAGCCATGCCAGGCTAAATCCAAAGTAGAAACGGCCATGCTGCCTATCAGGGACAAAAGCACAAGCCCGGCGCCCAGGCGCTCTTTCAAAGAGGTGCGGCAGTTGGTGAAGTAAAGAGGAGTGAGCAGCAGCGGTAATACGCCGGCATAAAGGAAAGGCAGGCCGTCCCACCGGACAGTATCGTAGGAGGCTGGCAGCAGTTTTGCCAGCAAATCCAGTAAATCCAGCTGGAATTTGGGTGAAAAGTCCGGGGTGGAAAAGGAAAATTTCCCCTGGTTCAGAGAATAAAAGACCGGCAGCAGCACCCAGGCTGAAAGAGCAGCCCCCAACAGCGAATAGCCCAGAAAAGTGAGAAAGGATCGTGCCTTTTGGCGAAATTCCCCCTCTCGGCAGCAAAGGAGATACCATAGGGCATAAAGGCCGGTGAACAAAGCTGTCATATAGCCGATGTAGTAGTTGGCGCAAAACAGGGCGGCAAGGGAGAAAAGATACAGCCCAAAGCCTTTTGAATCAAACAGAAGGTGGAGGCCCCAAAGGATGAGAGGCGCAAAAATCATACCGTCGATCCACATCAGGTTCATGGCCTGCACCATAAAATACCCCGAAAGGGCATAGAGAACCGAAAAAGGCAGGACGTCCCTGTAAGAGAGTTTCCAGCCAAATTTCAGAAAAAGGGCAAAAGTAAGGCCGCAGCTGCCTGCTTTCAGCAAGGTCATCAGGAGAACACTTTCGGTAATCAGCTCACCGGGCAGCAGTAACGTCACCAGGGTAAAGGGGCTGGCCAGATAGTAAGCCCACAGGCCCAAAAGCTCGCCTCCCAAAGAACGGCTCCAGGAATAAAGCGGAAAAGGCTCGGCAAGAAGCTGGCTGCGAAAGCCGTCAAAATAGCAAACATACTGGGCATTCATATCTAAAATCAGCAAGGAATTTTGGCCAAAGGGGTAAACCTCCCGGGCGGCATACAAAGCCAGCAGCAACAGAACAGGCAGGCAAAAGGCTACTGCCAAGGGCAGCCAGCGGTGTCGTTTTTCTTTGACAAAAGCGGGCAGTTTCATTCTTTGCGTTCCTCCTCCTGTCCGGCAGGTTTTGGGGTTTTCTGGGACAGAACATAGCGGGGACGTCCCTTAATTTCCTCGTAAATTTTCGCAATATAGTAGCCGATAATCCCTAAACTGAGCATAATAATGCTGCCTATAATCAGCAGCAGCAGGATTACAGTGGGAAAGCCCTCGGCAGACTGTCCAGAAAGCTTGTTATACAGGGTGTTGGCCCCCAGTACCAGGGAAAACAGAAAAAACACCGCTCCGCACAAAGTAACCAGCTGCATAGGCAGAGAAGAAAAGGAGGCAATCGCTCCAAAAGCATAGGAAAACAGCCTGCTCAGGCTCCATTTGGATCTGCCCTGAGCTCTCTTTGGCACCTCAAACCACACCTGTCCAGAGGAAAACCCCACCCAGCGGGAAAGTCCCCGAAAGAAGGTGCTGCGCTCCTTTAAGCACAACAGGGTATCTATCACCTGTCGGTCCAGCAGCATAAAGTCAGAGGCATTCTGCAGGGAAAGTCCGGATGCTCCCTCCAGCAGCCGGTAAAAGCCCTTGGCAGCCAAGCGGCGCAAGGGATTCTCCTTGCCGCGGGTAAGCTTTTTGGCCTCCACCACCTGTAACCCTTTTTGCCACAGGCAGAACATCTCCACCCCAGTAGCAGGCGGATGTTGGAGATCGCTGTCCATTACCAGACAGCAGGCGCCTTCAGCAGCCTCCAGCCCGGCAAAAATAGCGGCTTCTTTGCCAAAATTCCGGCTAAGTCGAATGCCTTTGCATCGAAAGTCCTGCCGGGCAAAGCCGGAAATAAGCTCCCAGCTTTGATCCTGGGAGCCGTCATCTATCAGCAGCAGCTCAAAAGGGATGTCCGCATTGGAAAAACAGCCTGTGGTTTCCGCCACAAACCGAGTCAGGCTCTCCTGTTCGTTATATACAGGGGCAATAATCGAAAGGGTTGGTTTCATGGTTTTTGGTCCTTTCAGGGCATGGTTTCATGGGTTGGGGGGACGTCGCGCCTCCATAGGTTCTGCACCTTCAGGGGTGTTTTGATGGGTGCGGGGTATCTATTCCAGGGATGTCATACCGGTAACCGTCAGGAATTCTGATATAGGCCCGGATATGGTTGTCCATAGGGCGGTTGACAATGCCGGAGGTATTTTCGTCAAAAATATTGCCCTCTGCTGCAGTAAGAATACCGTCTTTAGCCTCCAGTACAATGCCGATGTGGTCATGCTCCTGGTTTATAAAAACACGGTCGTAGAGGACGATATCTCCCGGTTTAGGGGTAAAGAATTCTTCCTTTTTGTGATATTCTATCTGGCTGTCCCCCATGGCATATTCCTCCCAGCCGCTGCAGCCGGCCAAATTGCAGGTTATACATTCTTTTGGCCTGTAAGGGATGGTAAAACCGGCTTCCACACAGCAATAGTAGACAAAGGCGGCGCACCACAACCTGTCGGCCTCCTGGAGGTTCCATTTTGTAAAAAGGCGGACAATAGGGCCAATATTAGGCTCCTGCCCCTCCAGATATCCGTGAAAGGGAAGCGTGGCTTTTTGCTTTGCCACCTGTGCCAGCTTTTGTCTGGTTGCTTTTTCTATCATGGACAAGATACCTCCTTTGGTTAAGTAAAAGGGAATAGGGAATAGTGAATAAGGAAGGAACGCACCCTGTGGGTGCGATTGGAATGTTGCAGGGGAAAGGGGGATTCTGTGTTGAAAATAGATAAATTGGGTTGATAAAGTGATGCGGTTTTTCTTTGTGAAATTTTATTATAACATACTCTAAAGGCTGGGGAAAGGTGATCTTCTGTAAATTTTAGGTAAACAGCCGGCTGCTTTTATATACCGAGGACTGGGAAGATTGTGTGAGATATGTCGCCTGCAGGACGTCTAAGCCTGAAAAAGGATTGATATAGGTAGACCATCTATGTACAATAAAAAGGGTGGATGTATAGATGATCTATATTATATTAAAAGGAGACGATCAAGGTTGAGCCGGAAGTTTGATAAAAGCCTGACCGCCGGAAGCACCTCCATGCTGCTTTTGAAGTTGTTGGAGCAGCAGGATTTGTACGGCTATCAGATGATTGAGGAGCTGGAAAAAAGATCTGACCATTCCTTTTCCCTGAAGGCGGGAACCTTATATCCTTTGCTGCATTCCATGGAACAGCAGAAGCTGGTGTGGTCCTACGAACAGGAGGAGAATGGACGGATGCGCAAATACTATTCCCTTACCTCGGAGGGGAGAGAATGCCTTGCCCAAAAGCAGCAGGAATGGGAGGAATACAGCCAGGTGGTAACCCGTTTTTTGAAGGGAGGGGCTTTTTGTGGAGCACTTTGAGCACAATCGGGAACAATATTTACAAAAAGTGTTGGAGCAAGTGCGGTATCGGCCTGCCCGAAAACCTCTGCGTCAGGAACTGGAGGGACATATTACCGACCAAAAGGAGGTTTTGCTGGCCCAGGGCTTTTCCCCGGACGAAGCGGAGCGGCAGGCTGTACAGTCCATGGGAGACCTTGTGCAGGTGGGTTTGCAGCTGAATCAGGTACATCGTCCTAGAAAAAACCTGATGCTGCTGCTGTCCCTTTTTGTGCCGGCAGCGGTGGGGGTTGGGCTGCAGCTGCTTTTGGTACAGATAGGCGGCAATGCTCCGGAGGCGTTTTTCCGATATCTTTTTAGCCTGGGGGCCGGGGTGGCTGTATTCGTCCTATGCTATTTTTGTGATTATACCCTGCTGCGTCAATATGCTTTTGTACTGTATGGGGCTTTGCTGGTCGGAGGCTTTCTGGTAGTTTTTCGAGTGCCTTTAGGGGGAGGAAGCCCTGCCCGCCAGATAGTGCTGGCAGCAGTACCGCTGCTTGGGGGTGTAATAGCCCGGGAGGAAAAGCGTGGCTGGCGTGGGCTGCTGCTTTCAGCCGGATGCCTGTGGGCGGCACTTTTGCTGGCGTCCCTAATGCCATGGGTTTTAGGTGTAGCTGCAGTGGCGGTGGCTGGAACAGTTATGCTGGCAATGGCCTCCCTTACAAATTGGTTTGGGACGTCCAAATGGGGAGCTTTGGCTGTCTCGGCAGGGCCATTCCTCTTTTTGAGCGGGCTGGTACTGGCGCCCCAGAACAACTTTTGGCGTAGGCTTAGCTTGTTGCTCCATCCGGAGCAGGACCCTAAAGGCTATGGCTACCTTGCTATACAAGCCAGGAATATGCTGACTCAGGCTCATCAAGTAGGGGATGGCTCTGCCGGGCTTGTTATGGAGCCGGAAATTTTGCTGCCCGGCTGGAATGGGGAGCTAATGCTTACTTGGGCGGCCTCTCGTCTGGGGCTGATTTGGATGCTATTGTTGGCGCTGTTGCTGGTGGGAGCTGTAGCTTGTTTGGGTTGGTTTGCGGGTAGGATCAGCCAGAAGCAGGCAAAAATGACAGCTATTGGAATTACGGTGCTGCTGGGGACGGAGATTTTTGTGGCGCTGCTGGCAAACCTGAGCTTTATTAGCTTTTCGGCGTCGCTTCCCTTCTTCCAAGGAGGTTTTTTTAACCAGGCGGTTCATTTTGGGCTGTTAGGAATTTTCTGCTCCCTCTACCGTACCGAAAGGCTAGTGGCAATGCGGGAGATTCGATGTCCCGCAGAAAAATAACAGAAAAAAGACTTACCTGAAGGGCGGCACTTGCAAGACAGTATCAGAAATGTTTTCAGGAACGGTATAGCTTGCGGGCTATGCCGTTCCTCCATTTTATAAGTTCACTCAACAAGGATGCGGGGAGGATTCCCGCAAGGAAATAGGATGTGCCGAAAACGTCGAAAATAGGGAAACTTTAATTTACTTGAAACCTGACACAAACTATACTATACTTCTATTAAGAACTTTTTCTGAGAAAGGGGAGTAAAAAAACGATATGCTGATCAGTCAGAAAATGCGCCGGCTGGCCCCGGAACTGGACCCCCTGCGCATAGGTACCGGCTGGAAGACGGAGGATCTGGATAAGCCGCAGATTTTTATTGAAAGTACCTTTGGGGACAGCCACCCTGGCTCCGGCCATCTGGATAAGCTGACAGAGGCCGCCCGGGAAGGGATTGCCCAGGCCGGGGGCCATGGGGCAAGGTACTTTTGCACCGATATGTGCGATGGGGAAAGCCAAGGGACCGACGGTATCAATTTTTCGTTGGCAAGCCGGGAAATTATTGCCGACATGATTGAAATTCAGGCCAATGCCACCCCCTTTGACGCCGGAGTATATATTGCCAGCTGTGATAAAGGGCTGCCCGGCAATCTGATGGGGTTGGCAAGGGTGAATATCCCTTCAGTGGTAGTTACAGGCGGTACTATGGCAGCTGGACCTGAACTGCTGACCTTAGAGCAGTTAGGGAGTTACTCTGCCCGGTTTGAACGAGGGGAAATTACTGAAGAAAAACTGAACTGGGCTAAACAGAACGCCTGCCCAAGCTGCGGGGCATGCTCCTTTATCGGCACCGCCTCTACTATGCAAATTATGGCGGAGGCTTTGGGATTAGCTTTGCCAGGCAGCGCGCTTCTGCCGGCCACCAGCCCGGATTTGTTGGAATATGCCAGAGAAGCCGGCAGGCTGGCGGTAAAGCTTGCTTTTATGAAAAATATGCGCCCCGGCGATATTGTAACCCCCAAAAGTTTTGAAAACGCCATTCTGGTACATGCTGCGGTTTCCGGCTCCACCAACTGCCTGCTGCACCTGCCTGCCATTGCCCATGAATTTGGCATCCAGCTTACCGGCGAAAGCTTTGACCGGCTCCACAGGGGCGCGCATTACCTGCTGGACATCCGCCCTGCCGGGCGCTGGCCTGCGGAGTTCTTCTACTATGCCGGTGGGGTTACCGCCATTATGGAGGAGCTGCGGGAGGTGCTGCATCTGGACGTCATGACAGTAACCGGCAAAACCCTGGGAGAAAACCTGACGGAATTGAAGAAAAACGGATTTTATGATCGCTGCCAAGCATGGCTGGAGCAGGCCAACCAAAAATATAACCTTCACCTCACCCGGGAGGACATTATTCGCCCTTACAGCAACGCCATGGGAACTGACGGTTCTATCGCTGTCCTCAAGGGCAATTTAGCGCCGGAGGGCGCGGTGATCAAGCATACCGCCTGCCCTAAGGAGATGTTCTCCGCCGTCCTCACCGCCCGCCCCTTTGACAGCGAGGAGGAATGTATTGATGCTGTCCTTCATCATCGGGTAAGGCCGGGGGACGCCGTGTTTATCCGCTATGAAGGGCCCAAAGGCTCCGGAATGCCGGAGATGTTCTACACCTCCGAGGCCATTTCCTCTGATCAGGAGCTTGGCAGAACAATTGCCCTTATTACAGACGGACGGTTTTCCGGCGCATCTACCGGCCCGGTGATAGGCCACTGCAGCCCGGAGGCTCAGGCCGGTGGACCTATCGCCTTAGTAGAGGAGGGGGATCTTATCCGGTTAGACGTAAAACAGCGGATACTTGCCATTGTAGGGGTAAAAGGAGAGCGTAAATCCCCGGAGGAGATAGATGCAATTTTGGCGGAGCGTAAAAAACGCTGGCAGCCTAGGCCTGTCAAGTATAAAAAAGGGGTGCTGCGGATGTTTTCAGAGCTGGCGGTTTCTCCTATGAAAGGAGCATACCTGGAGTTTAGGGAAAAGTGAAGAGGGAATAGTGTAGGTGTCCCTTTGGGACAGGTTTGAAAAGGGGGGTCATAAAATTTTCTCCTTTTTAGGACGAAGCGGGCGGATCTGTTGCATAAGCCTTAACAGGGGCTTGAGAACTCGTCGAAGCAGTCTTGTCTCAAAATGACAGCAATAAAATTTTAAGGAGGGCCAACATGCAATTTGAAAAGGACAACGGCGCGCTGGTTTTTTATCATCAGGGGGAGCAGGTTCGGATAGAAGCATGGGGGAAGGACTCCCTGCGGGTACGGGCTACCATGCTGCCGAAGCTTAGCGGCAACCATTGGGCGTTGACAGAACCGCTGCCCCAAACCAGGCCGGAAATTACCCTGGAGCCGGCAGCCAGGGGCGGCAGTATCGTCAACGGAAGGATAAGGGCAACCGCAAACCATAGGGGAGTACTCTCCTTTTATAAGGATGACATCTTGATTTTGCGGGAGTACTTCCGCAATTATGACGGCACTATCTCCCGGGAAAGCCGCTGCCTGAAGATTGTTAACCGGGAGTGGAAGGGGATTCTTGGTGGCAGCGAGCACTCCCTGGCAGTAAAGTTTGAGAGCAATAAAGGGGAAAAGCTGTTTGGTATGGGGCAATACCAGCAGGACTGCCTGAACCTAAAGGGCTGTGTGCTGGAGCTGGCTCAGCGTAATTCACAGATTTCAGTGCCCTTTGCAGTATCCTCCTTAGGGTACGGCTTTTTGTGGAACAACCCGGCGGTTGGCCGGGTAACCTTCGGCAATAATTATTACGAGTGGATTGCCCGCGCTACCCTTGAGATGGATTACTGGGTTACCGCGGCGGATACCCCCAAGGCCATTTTGGAAAACTACACCGCTGTTACCGGGCGGGCAGGGGCTTTCCCGGAGGACAGAATGGGTTTATGGCAGTGCAAGCTGCGCTATCGCACCCAGGACGAAGTGCTTGCCGTGGCCCGGCGGTATCAGGCAGAGGGCATTCACATTGATCAGATTGTTATTGACTTTTTCCACTGGACAGTGCAGGGGGATTGGAAGTTTGATAAAACCTACTGGCCCGACCCCAAAGCCATGGTGGAGGAGCTCCACGCCATGGGGATTAAGGTAATTGTTTCGGTATGGCCCTCGGTGGACAGGCGCAGTGAAAACTTCTATCCTATGCTGGAAAAGGGCATGTTAATGCGCACTGAACGCGGCGCCGCACAGACCTATGACTACCAAGGGGA
The DNA here is from genome assembly GCA_949741215.1 of uncultured Oscillospiraceae bacterium. GTDB lineage: Bacteria > Bacillota > Clostridia > Oscillospirales > Ruminococcaceae > CATJLA01. The sequence continues at coordinate 7,585 of CATJLA010000083.1, read as the reverse complement.
CTGTGTGGAAATTGATGTTTTTAACCCGGAGGCGCGCAAATATGTATGGGAGGTTTGCAAACAAAATTACTACGATCTGGGCATTGACGGCTTCTGGCTGGATAACTCTGAGCCGGATTTAGGCGTGTACGACTTTGATCACTACCGCTATTACGCCGGCCCCGCCCTGGCAGTAAGCAACCTGTACCCCCAGCTGTTTAGCCGTACCTTTTATGACGAAATGCAGTCCGACAGCACTGCGCCTGTGGTAAATCTGCTGCGCTGCGCCTGGGCCGGCTCACAAAAATACGGCAATGTGGTCTGGTCCGGTGATATCCCCAGCACCTTTGAGGCCTTTGCCGACCAGCTTCAGTGCGGCATCAACATGGGCCTTGCCGGCATCCCCTGGTGGACTACCGACATCGGCGGCTTTATGACCGATGATGTAAATGATCCGGATTTCCGGCAGCTGTTAATCCGTTGGTACCAGTTTGCGGTATATTCCCCGGTACTGCGGATGCACGGGGATAGAGGCCCCTATAACATTCCCCCGCTGGATAACCGGGACTGGGGCGGAGGCTATCTGCACACCGGCCAGCCTAACGAGCTGTGGAGCTACGGCGAGGAAAATTACGCTATCATGAAAAAATATTATAACCTGCGGATTTCCCTCCACGACTACGTCAAAAAGCTGTTTGACGAGGCCCATGAAAACGGCTCTCCCTTGCTGAGGGCGATGTTCTACGAGTTCCCTGAGGATGAGAAGTGCTGGGAGCTGCAGGATCAATATATGTTTGGAGAAAAGTATCTGGTTGCGCCTATTCTGCGGTTAAACCAGTTCAGCCGGGAGGTTTATCTCCCCGCCGGTAAGTGGAAGCTTACCTCTACCGGAGAGCTGTTTGACGGCGGCTGCACGGTCAGCGTGGATGCCCCCATTGAGTACATGCCGGTATTGGAGCGAGTGTAATTCCTGAATAAGAGCCTGTCGCATCATTTTGGCAATGGTGCGGCAGGCTTTTTTATAGGACAAGACTGCTCCCATAAGCTCCAGGCTTTTGGAGGACTTCCCTGGAGCGCCAAAATGCCAAACAGCAGTCACGTCAAAAAATTAGAATTTGTTTGATTATTTATAAACGAAATAAGAATTTAGTTGACAAAATAAATAAACGGTATTACAATATTGTTTGTAAGGAGGGATGTGATTGTGAAATCAGATTTAGACCAGCTTTCCGTAGAAGAGCTGATCTCCGGAATCACTTATGAGCCGGAAACCGGGTGTTATTGCTGCATCCATTGCCATGCCCGCTTTGCGGAGGGTGAGGTATACCCCCTGGAGGGCCGCTTTTTTGAGGCCAAAAAGGCCGCAGAGCATCACCTGGCCCATGCCCACGAGGATAGACTGGAGGCTTTGCTGAACAGCGGCAGCAGGTATCTGCCGGTAACGGAGAACCAGCAGGAGCTGTTGTCTGCTCTGCGCCGGGGCGAAAGTGACAAGGAGATTGCCAAGCAAAGCGGAGTATCGCCCTCTACGGTGCGTCACCAGCGGTTTGTATTGCGGGAAAAAGCCAAGCAGGCCCGTCTGTTTTTGGCTCTATACACGCTTGCTATGGAGAAGAAAAACAAAGAGGAGGAGCTGATCCCTGTGCATGAGAGCGCTCAGATGGTGGATGAGCGGTTTGAAATTACCGAGGCGGAGCAGGAAAAATATCTGCGCAACGCCTTTGAAAGTTTGGAGCCTCTCCGCCTGAGTATTTTCCCTGCAAAGGAGAAGAAAAAGGTGGCAATCCTTATCCGGATTGCAGAGGAATTTGAACGGAACCACACCTATACCGAGCCGGAGGTGAATGAAATCCTTCGGGCTATTTTTGACGATTATGTTACCCTGCGGCGGTATCTTATTGAGTACGGCTTTTTACAGCGCACCAATGACTGCCGGAGCTACTGGCGTCCGCCGGTTTGCGCAGGGGAATAAAAAAAGAACCGAAGCCACAAAAACGACTTCGGTTCTTTTTGATTTATGGAGCGAGTAGCGGGAATCGAACCCGCAACCTCAGCTTGGGAAGCTGATGTTTTACCACTAAACTATACTCGCAGATTTTTGGTACTGTTTTAATATACCCCAAACCGCTCCAAATGTCAAGAGCAAATTTGCGCCGGGTGCTGCGTCCCTCCTTGCCTTTGCAGAAAATTTACAATTTGTTTTCCAAAATCTGCCCTCCAAAAGCTTGCAATTGCCGCCGGTTTCGTTTATTTTTATAAAAGCATCAATGTTTCGTTTTTGGACGTCGCGCTGCCAACCCGGCTTGGTACCTTGCACCAGGCCTCAAGGCAGCACTTACGTCCTAAAAAGATGCGGAAATTTGCAGCAAAAAACCGGAGAAGCTCGTTATAATAAGAGAAGAAATCTGGCAGAAAGGATGAATATGAGATGGACAAAATCAGCCTGGTATTAGAGGGCGGCGGCATGAGAGGCATTTATACCTCTGGCGTGCTGGACTTTTTTTTAGACAAAAAGCTTTATTTCTACGATATTTTCGGCGTATCCGCCGGGGCGTGCAATGCCATTTCCTACATCTCCCGGCAGCGGGGACGCAATGCCTATGTGCTGGAACGCTTTTGCTCCGACCCACGGTATATCAGCATGAGTGGGCTGGCTACCAGAGGCTCGGTGTTCGGCATGGACTTCATCTTCCGGGAAATCCCCGATCATCTTGTTCCCCTGGATTATGACACCTATGTGAAAACGGGTACCAATCTTACCATCGTCAGCACTGACTGTGAAACCGGCCGCCCCAATTATCGCACTACCCGGGATATTCGGGACTCGGTGGAGTACTTGATCGGCTCCAGCTCCATTCCTTTGTTCGCCAAAATGGTGGAGGTTGACGGCCTGAAGCTGCTGGACGGCAGCGGCTCGGAGTCGGTGCCCATCCGCAAGGCAGTGTGGGAGGGATTCCCCCGCCATGTAGTGGTTTTAACCCGCAACGCCGGCTACCGCAAGCCCAAGGGACCCTCAGCTATCTATCAGGCAAAGTATCGAAATTATCCCAAGCTGGTAACCTCTTTGAAAACCCGCTATCTCACTTACAATACCAGTATGGAGCTTTGCGAAAAGCTGGAGCGAGAGGGTAATGCTTTGATCATCCGCCCCACCAACCCTTTGGAGATCGACCGGTTTGAACGGAACCCCCAACGACTCCACAAGCTTTACCTGGAGGGCTATCAGGATGCTCAAAACGCTTGGGAGCAGCTTTCCCACTTCTGCCAGGGGGCGGAAAACGTGGTATTCGGCCAAGAAGCTCTCCAATAAATAACAAAGCCGGCGCACAAGTTTTAGTTTGTGCACCGGCTTTTGGTTTTCGGGACGTCCTGAAAGCTGATTGACAAAAGCATTTATTTGAGAATTACAGGAAAACAGGCAAATCAAAGTCTAATCTGCCAAAACTCCAATAAATATGCCCTGGAGCTCAGATATTTGACGATCCTCTCAATGATTTTGCTTTTTATGCCGCTTTCGTAATTGCCTGTCGTATCCAGATAATCCAGCGCGATACATACCGTATAGGGAGGAGAATTGGGGTTCCAGTTGTTGCACTCAATGTTATACCAAAAACCGCCATCCTTATTTTGGTAGCTGGAAAGAACCGACAAGAAATCGTCGCAGCTGCCATATTTCAAAAAGGAATTTCCATTTTGTATAGTCAAGAGGCCTTGCGCTGCGGTGAACCAATTTTCTTAATCTCAAAAATTCATCAAGGGATATTTTTTCACTGTCATTACCTTAGCACCTTTTTATTTGCCAGCATAATGATACCGCCATAATTTTCCCCAAAGCAGTTTTTTAGTGAAGAATCACAACTTCCTCCTCGTCTTCCTTTTTCTCCTTAGGCGGGGCAAAGGGGTTATGGGCCAAGGGCGCATAGGCTTTATTTAGCGTATCGTCATAATTAAGACGAACTGCACACTCCCGGTCAAAAACCATGGTGTATAGCTTTTCCTCCTCACAGGGCTTCCACTCCGGCAAAGCAGGATCGGAAGGCGCTCCGTATTTTGCAAAGCAAACAAACGCCCCTGCCATCTTTTCCTCCAGCTGATCAGAAACCCCGGGAACATTACATACATCCACTAGGTGGGTATTGTGGAAGAAAAATGGAATGTCAGAGCAGTGCCAGGCAGGCTTGCCGTCGTCATAGGGGAACTCAAAGGCAAACAGATAGCAGTAGGTTGCCGCCTGGTGATAACAAGATTTCTTTCGTACAAAATCCTTGCTGGGCTCCCGGCACACAACGTCCAGAGAAAGCAGGTCAGTTAAAGACTTGCCGGGATAGCTTTGGACAAACAGCTCCGCCAGCTGTTCTGCGCTGCCTCCAAACCGCTTTTTCAGTAAGGACATCTGCTCCCCACGGCTTAAATTCCGCTTTTGCGGCACACCCGGCCCAAAAGAGAGAAACTCCCCAAACACGCTGCCCACAATGGTGGGAATGGTTTTTGCGTGCTCGCAGAAACCTACCGCCCTGGGGTTGCCCAGATAAAAGCTGTTGGCAACCGGCGCACAGCCGGTATACAGCCCCTTTGCCGCAATCTGGGGCGCCACAGCTTTATACGCCTCCGCCAGCTGCTCGTAAGGGATGCTCTCCAGCTTCTCCCCTTCGGTGACGTCCAACCCTAAGGCCTCCAGCATTGCCTCAAGCAAAGGGCGGCTGTCGGTATTCGGGGCGGAAAGATGCCCTTCGAACACGCCGCTCATAATAATCGCCTTGTGAAACAGCCCGTCCGCTTTGGGGATTTGCATTAAATCCGCCACCTTGCACCCTCCTCCGGACTGCCCGAAGATCGTTACATTATCCGGGTCTCCTCCAAAGGCGGCGATGTTGTCCCGTACCCACTCCAAAGCGGCAACCAGATCAGCGTTGCCTGCATTGCCGGAATTTTCATACTTCTTTCCCAGCGGAGAAAGATCCAGATAGCCCAAAATATTCAGCCGATGGTTTACGCTGACCACCACCACATCCCCAAAGCGGGAGAGCGCCTCGCCATCATATGCCACCTGTTCGATAGAGGAGCCTGCTGAATATCCTCCGCCATGAATCCATACCATCACCGGCTTTTTGTCCTCTGGGTTTAAGGATTGGCTCCACACATTCAGGTACTGGCAGTTTTCGTCCTTGGGCCAGTAGCGGTGGGGCACTAAAATCTCGCCGGAAGCAGTTTCTCTATCCAGCATAGGGCACACAAAGCCGTAGGAGAGAGCATCCTTCACCCCACTCCAAGGCTTGGGGGGCGCAGGGGGCATAAAACGGGCGGCATCCGCGTATTTAATGCCATGAAAAGTATACGTTCCGTCGGTTATAAAACCCCGCACCTTGCCTGCTTTTGTCTGCACAATTGGCCCTGCAGAAGAGGAACACACAAATTGCTTTGCCATATTTTTACACCAATCCTTTCTGTCAGCAATCTCTATTCTATATAGATATTATAGCCTAAAATTTACCTGTAATCAATAAAATTTTGTGTTTATAGCGGACGCAGGCACTGCCAACTTTAGCTTTGCACAATAAAGCAAGTGGGACGTCCTGCCAAAAAAGTGCCTCCCAAAAGATTGACCTGCCCCCTGCCTATTTGCTATAATAGCTGTAAGAAAACTACATAGAAAGGCTGTGGAACAAATGAATCCGCTTCGTCAATGGAAAAATGAGCTGACAGCACAGCGCGCTGTAAAGGTGCTGGCGGAAAAAGGCTACAATGCGGTTTATGCTAAGAGTCTGGCAGAAGCAAGGGAAAAACTGTTTGAAATGATCCCTGAGGGAAGCTCTATTGGCCTGGGAGGGTCGGAAACTTTGGCTGCTATGAACATTCTGGAGGAGCTGCGCACCGACAAATACCGCCTTTTTGACCGCTACAACTGCAAAAACCACTTTGAGGTCTGCCGGGATTCTTTAATGAGCGACGTTTTTATCAGCGGTACCAACGCCGTTACTCTGAACGGTGAGCTTGTGAACATTGATTGCTCCGGCAGCCGTACTGCCGCCATTATGTATGGCCCTCGGAAGGTAATTGTAGTGGTTGGGGCAAATAAAATTGTTCCGGACATTGCCCATGCTCTGGAGCGGCTGAAGGAAATCGCCCCCATGAATGTGAAGCGGCTGCATCACGGGTGCCCCTGTGAGACTACCGGTTTTTGTGCAGACTGTAATGCGCCTAATCGGATGTGTAATCACATCGGTATTACTTTGAATGCCCAGAAGTTTCCTGGGCGGCTGAATGTTATTGTGGTGGCGGAGGAGGCCGGCTTTTAGCCCTTTTTGCCTGTTGAGCAGTGGGTATTCCCGTTCACAATAGCTGACCGCACTGCAGAAGGCCGTCATAAAGGAGAATAAAGATGTGAATATAAAAAAAGAACTTGAAACGAAAGTAGGTATGGCAAACGATATATATCTAAACGATATTGAAATTGCCCCACTTACGATTAAGGCGATTATGATAAATGAAGTAGTCCACTCTGACCCATTACAGGATTTTTATGGAATCCCTGCTGCCGATTATCTGAAAACAACCATTCCTCTTTTTCAAGGGGCGGGAGCAGAGGTGAATTCTGTACAAGACATATTACAAATGGGTATCTATATCACAAATGCTGTAAAAACCCCAAAGAAAGAATATGTCATTGACAAAAGCAGTATCGAAAATAGTTTGCCTTATTTGGAAACAGAGCTTTCTTTATTCCCCAATATAAAGGTTATTATGCTTATGGGTGATGTTGCAAAGAAAGCCTTTAACATGATTGCAAAAAAGGCAACAAAGAAAAATGTGGTTCCCGCCGTTTCCACCTATAAACTGCGGAGCAGCGAAATCTATTATGAGGGGATTAGAGTAATGCCTTCCTACATAATGACAGGGGGAAACATTTTGATTGAAAAGTCAAAAGTAACAATGGAAATCGAGGACATTGCCGCTATGTTAGCAATCATCAAGTAAAACCATATCCGTTTTTAAGACGAAGCGCAGGCCTTGTTTTCCATGCGCACAGCTTTTCGGCGCAGTACCTGTCCACAAAAGAAAAAGCAATAAGCCGGAGCCTATTGCTTTTAATGGAGATCTGTTCAGCTATTTGCAGAGGTGCTTTTCTTCTGCAGACCAAACCCGCCTGCGGACTGCAGGCGGGTTTTTCGTCCCAAAAGATATAGAAATTTTAGCCGATCAGCTTTTCCTGCAGGCCGGCACGAACCAGGCCCTTCCGGCAGGCTGCTGCCAGCGGCACCGCAACTACAACTGCCACCACCGCGTTGATCCCGGAGGTTACCAGCTTGGTTACGTTGCCCACCACTGCCGCCGGAAAGGAGCTCCCCGCAAGCATCATAACCACAACGCTTTTGCCGACATTTAGAATCAGGTAGGCGATAGCGCCGGAGGCGGAGGCAATAATGTTCCGCACCAGGTTTTCCCCTTTTGCGCCGCCTGCGTGGGAAATTACCCCGCAGATAAAGCCCATGGCAAAGAAAAATACCAGGGTAAAGGGTGCGCTGGAGATATAAGCCGGGTTGGTCAAATCAAAAAACATACTGCCAATGCCGGCTGCCAACCCCCCGCGCACACCGCCGAACAGCAG
>CATJLA010000082.1 GCA_949741215.1 uncultured Oscillospiraceae bacterium | reverse complement strand
GACGTCCTTATACCCTTGGGCAACCTCATGGCTGGAAAGGGGTGTGCCGCAGCGGGGGCAATAGGGCACAATTTTAAAGCCCTTGTACAAAAGGCCCTTCTCCCAAATCTGCTTTAACGCCCACCATTCTGACTCGATAAAGCTGTTGTGGTAGGTAACATAGGGGTTCTCCATATCCGCCCAAAAGCCCACCGTGCCGGAAAAATCCTCCCACATGCCCTTGTACTTCCACACACTTTCCTTGCACTTCTCAATAAAAGGCTCCAGACCGTAGGCTTCAATCTGATCCTTGCCGTTGATCTGCAGCAGCTTTTCCACCTCCAGCTCCACCGGCAGGCCGTGGGTATCCCAACCGGCTTTTCTGGGGACGAAAGCGCCTTTCATATTGTGATACCGCGGGATCATATCCTTGATCGCCCGGGTAAACACATGCCCGATATGAGGCTTGCCGTTGGCGGTGGGGGGGCCGTCATAGAAGGTATAGGTTTCGCCCTTTTTCTCCTCCGCCATATTTTTCTCAAAAATCTGCTGTTCCTTCCAAAACTTCTGGATTTTCTTTTCCCGCTCTACAAAATTCAGTTCTGCCGAGACTTTTTCGTACACCAAAATTCCTCCCTTTTTTCATTGCTCCCGTATGTGGTGCCGCTCCTGTTTTGGGACGTCGGTGCAGCTTGTATTCTCCCACTTTTTTTGCAGCTGCGCCGAATTTTTTTACTTAGAAGAAGCAAAAAGCCTTCGTCCTGCCGCAACAGGACGAAGGCAAAGCTTCGCAAACCACCCATTGACACCATACCAGCATATGTGTTCCGGATAACGGCGGAAAACCGGCGGCGCTTACTGTACCTTTTCATCAAAGGCGGTTGGGCGTGCGACTCCAGAGGGATTTTCAATAACCGTTTACTTGCGCCGGGCTTACACTCTCCCCGGCTCGCTGTGGCTTTCCTGCGGAAATCTACTGGCTCTGTCAGCGTCTTTATTCTTTTTTAGAGTACCACTAAAATTCACTGCCGTCAAGAGGGAATTTCCCCTTTCTCCAAGATAACCTTATACAGAGCTGCACCGTCCGCCTAAGCCGGGGCCATATGCTGCTGGTCAGCGGGGCAGATACAGGTTCAGCCGGAGAGCGATTTTTCATCTCCATACTTACCTGCAGGCTATGCAAAATCGGGCTGCGCTTACGTCCACAAAGCTACCGGGAAAGCAGCCAGATTACCTCCGACTCGTGCCGTTTAGGGCGGCCCATTAAGGAGGATACCGCCTGCTGCGCCGGCTTCCCCTCATACAATACCTGGTACACCTGCTCTACAATGGGCATTTCCACATGGCGCTGCGCCGCCAGTTCATAGGCCGCTTTTGCCGCCCGGTAGCCCTCCACTGTGCTGCCCACCTTGCTCATGGCCTGCTCTGGCGTATTTCCTTGGCCAATATAAATTCCAGCCTGCCTGTTTCGAGAATGCACACTGGTACAGGTTACAATCAGGTCTCCGATGCCGGAAAGCCCCGCAAACGTCTCGGCTTTAGCGCCCATAGAAACCCCCAGCCGGGCAATTTCTGTAATGCCGCGGGTCATCAAGGCGGCTTTGGCGTTATCCCCAAAGTTCAGGCCGGTACACACACCTGCTGCCAGGGCTATCACGTTTTTCAGTGCTCCGCCAAGCTCTACCCCTACCAGGTCATCGCTGACGTAAATGCGCAAGGCAGGACTCATCAGCATTTCCTGGACGTACTCGCTCAGCTCACGACGAGCGCTGGCAGCCACCACGGTGGTAGGGTCCTGCCGGGCAAGCTCCTCTGCGTGAGAAGGCCCGGAAAGCATAACACAGGGCCGGCCCAGCTCCTGCTCCAGCACCTGGGAAAGCCGGTTCAGGGTAGAGAGCTCCAGTCCTTTGGCTACAGAAGCTACCACCGGTCCGCCGGATACAGGCAAAAATTCCGCCAGCCGGCGCCCGGTTTCCCGCACGGCATGGGAGGGGGTTGCTAACAAAATCAAATCCGCCTGGGCCGCCTGGGCGATATCCGAAGAAAAACGTACCGATTGGGGAATCGCTATCCCCGGCAAAAGGCGCTTGTTTTCCCGTTCTGCCGCAAGTTTTTCCAGCGTTTCAGGACGATGCGCCCAGAGGGTAGTCTCATGCCCGTCCAATGCGGCCATTACTGCCAGTGATGTACCAAAGCCGCCGGCTCCAAGTACTGCAATTTTTGCCATAAGGTTGCCTCCCCGCTTTTCGTTTTGCCTGCTTTGACAGGCTGCTCATTTTTTCTTCCGGCTACGGAAGCGATTTTGGGCCAAATACTACAGACGAATGCCCTTATTTCGTTATCTCAGCTTTCCAATCGTTCTTAATGGACGGAACACTGTGCGGGAAGCAAGAGATGGTATCCCGCAAGCAAGACAGCTGAAAGGAGACGCCTGAGATAAAAAAGCGGCTGTTACGTCCCCAAAAGGCCGGAACAATTACTTTTGCTTGTTTTGATGCGGGGCGGCTTCCGGCTTGGTTTTGGGTGTACCGAATTTATGCTCGGTGCCGTTAAGCAGCCGCTTGATATTGGCGCGGTGCATCCAGATGATGGTACCGCTGATCAGCAGAGCAAAGAGGATATCCGGCCAGGATTTAACGCCGCCCAACAGAAAGGTAAAGATGGGAAACAGCACTGCGCCTACAATAGAGGCCAGCGACACTATTTTGACAATAAAAACCAGCGGCACACCCACAGCAATTACCAACAGAAATGCCTTGGGGTTCAGCATAAGCACCACTCCCAAAGAGGTAAGCACACCCTTGCCTCCCTTAAAATTAAAGTATAAAGGAAACAGGTGCCCCAACAAGGCAAAAAAGCCTGCGATGTAGCCGCCATCAAAGGCGGTTACTCCCAGAATGTAAAACAGCAAACGCCCTACCAAAACGGCAAGAATTCCCTTGGAAAAATCTCCTAAAAAGGTGAAAAAGGCCGGTATTTTGCCGTAAGTGCGCAAAATATTGGTCATGCCGGCATTGCCGCTGCCGTGCTTGCGAATATCCTCCCTGGCATATATCCGGGAGACCAGGATCGCCGAGTTGATACTGCCCATCAGGTACGCACAGATCGCCGATAGTACCGACGCAATGATTATAATTGCCATGCTGTTTCCCACCTTACTTTGTCGTCAGATTTTATCCCGGGGTAAGCGTTTTTTCGGGACGCAAGCGCTCGGGGTAGTTTGGTATCTCTAAATTTTACTTATCTTATTGATAATTTGTCTAATTGATTTCATAACTCGATTTACGAATTACGAAATCATGCTATTGGGTTATATAATTTTTATATAGAATGCTATTTTTTGTCCCGTTCCCTCACCAGCATTCGAATAGGCGTCCCCTCCATCCCAAAAGTCTCACGGATCTGGTTTTCCAGATAACGCCTGTAGGAAAAGTGGAAAAGCTCCTGGTCGTTCACAAACGTCACAAAGGTTGGGGGACGGGTAGATGCCTGCGTCATGTAAAAAATCCGCAAACGCTTGCCCTTATCCGAGGGAGGCTGCACCCGGGCGGTGGCATAGGCTAACACGTCGTTCAGTTTACCGGTGGAGATGCGCATAGAATTCTGGTTATTCACATACTCAATCAGGTCAAACAGCCTTTCCACCCGCTGGCCAGTTTTCGCTGAAATAAACAGGAACGGCACATAGGACATAAAGCTGAAATCCTGCTCCAGTTTTTTGCGGAATTCCTCCATGGTTTTTCCGTCCTTTTCCACGGCGTCCCATTTATTTACCGCCACAATACTGGCTTTGCCCCGCTCATGGGCATAGCCGGCAATTTTGGAATCCTGCTCGGTAAAGCCTTCCAACGCGTCAATCAAAATCACACAAACATCTGCCCGGTCCACCGCCATGTAAGAGCGCAGCACGCTGTACCGCTCAATGGCGTCCTCCACCTTGGCTTTCCTTCGGATGCCCGCTGTATCAATAAACACAAACTTACCGTGCTCGTTTTCCACCACAGTGTCGGTAGCATCCCGGGTGGTGCCGGCAATGCTGGAAACAATCACCCGCTCCTCCCCGGCAATCCGGTTTACCAGCGAAGACTTGCCCACGTTAGGCTTGCCGATCACCGCAACCTTCACATAATTCTCATCATACTCCTCGGCTTTATTAAAGTCCAGCAGATCATACACTGCATCCAACAAATCGCCGGTACCATGGCCGTGCACTGAGGAAACCGCGATAGGATCCCCTAAGCCCAAGTTATAAAACTCGTAAAACTCCGGGGGGATCGCGCCGATGGCATCGCATTTATTAACACACAGCACAATAGGCTTGCCGCTTTTCAGCAACATGGCAGCAACGTCCTGGTCCGTGGCTGTGACGCCGGCGCGCAGATCCGTCACTAAAATAATTACCTCGGCGCTGTCAATAGCAAGCTGTGCCTGACGGCGCATTTGGGAGAGGATTACGTCGTCGGTGCGGGGTTCTATACCTCCGGTGTCAATCAGCATCACTGTTTGATTCCGCCACTCGCACTCCGCATAAATCCGGTCCCGGGTAACGCCGGGGGTGTCCTCCACAATAGAAAGACGCTGCCCGATCAGTTTATTAAACAGGGTAGATTTGCCCACATTAGGCCGTCCCACCACTGCAACTACCGGTTTACTCATGGTTTTGCCTCCTTTTTCTCATTCTTTGGGACGTCGCGCCCCGGTCATAGCATCCAGCAGCTCCCAGCCGTCATTATCCACCGGGTGCACCGGCACTCCCAGCAAACGGGAGAGCTCCGGCAACGTCATATCGTCCAAAAACCTGTCCTTCTCATGCCGCAACATCACGCTGGGAATCAGCAGCCCGTCCCCTAAATGTTTGCCGGAAAGCTGCTCCACCAAATCCTGTCCAGTAATCAGGCCACTTACAGTAATGGTTTCTCCAAAAAAATGGTTTTCAATCCGGTTCACCTTAATTTCCAGGCCGTCAAACTGCTCCATGGCAAGCTTTGCCAGGCAGCTTATCGTTTCATACGCCGCGGCTCCTGTGGCAGTGGAAATCTTCCGAGGCGCTTCTAAAACCTCGTCCCGGCTGTTTTCCAGGGCGCTGGCAAACTCGCTTTTTAACAAGGCCAACATCCCCACGCCGTTTTCCAGCTGGTCAAAATCACCGTAATACTCCGCCTTGGGCAGAGACTGTTCAGCCAACAAGTAAAATTCGTCGGAAGGATACGCCAGCCGCACCCCATGCTCCTGCTCAAAGCGGTCACCGAACGCATTCACCTGCCGCAGCACCTGCCGGGCGGTTTCCCGCTGGTAAATAGGCATAGGGAACAGCTTTTCCCGATATTTCGTCACCCCCACCGGCACACAGGCAATGCTCTCTACCGCCGGGTACAGGGCGGCAAGCTCATGGAGGCTGCGGTCCAGCTCCGGCCCATCGTTGATGCCGGGGCAAAGCACCAGCTGGGTATTCATTTTGATGCCAGCTGCCGCAAGCTCTTTCATATATTCTAAGGACGTGGCAGCACGAGGGTTTGCCATCAGCTTTACCCGTAGCTCCGGGTTCATGGTATGCACCGAGATGTTCACCGGGCTGATATGCATTTTAATAATCCGCTGAATATCCTCCGGCTGCAGGTTCGTCATAGTAATATAATTGCCAAACAAAAAGGAAAGCCTGGAATCGTCATCCTTAAAATAGAGGGATTCCCGCATTCCTGGGGGCATTTGGTCCACAAAACAGAAGATGCACTTGTTTTTGCAGCTATGCTGGCGGTCCATCAAATAAGTTTCAAACTCCAGGCCCAGCTCTTCATACTCCTGTTTGCGAATTTTTACCGACTTTACCCCACCGTCAGGCTGCTCCAGCTGCAGAGTAAGGCGCTCCTCCAGCATGTAAAAGCGGTAGTCCAGCACATCGGCAATCGGGTGGCTGTTGATAGCACAAAGCCTCTCCCCTGCCCGAATACCCGCTTTCCAGGCCGGAGAATGCTTTTCCACCCCCTGAATTACCACTGCCATACTTTTTCCCCCTTGCAAAAAAACAGGGAAGGAACTTTGCCAGCTCCTCCCCTTGTTTGGTTTCCAATAAAAGTGCAAAGCCAGCCATGCCAGCTAACATCCGCCGAAAAAGCCAGCGCCTTTTAATTCAGAAGAAGCGCCGGAAGCTGAAACTTCAGCCAAAAGCCTTATGCTTCAACCTTAATAACTTCCTTGCCCTTGTAATAACCACAGTTCGGACATACCCTGTGGGAAAGCTTCAGCTCACCACACTGAGTGCATTTGGAAAACGCAGGTGCGCTCAGCTTCCAAACGCTGGAACGTCTTTTGTCACGCCGGGTTTTGGATACTCTTCTCTTCGGTACTGCCATATGTGAACAACTCCTTATTGTTTTTTATGGGACTACACTGCCACACCGCTGTCTAAAGCCTGTCACCAGGGCTCCACACAGCCTTACAGCTTGACTACTCTTGTTCTTCCTGCAACAGCTGCAACAGTTTAGCAAAACGAGGATCCACTTCCTTAGTTTCGCACCCACAGCTTCCTTCATTGAGATTTTTGCCACACTTAGGGCACAGGCCCCTGCAGTCCTCCTGACATAAAAGCTTGGTTGGTAGCTCCAAACTAATGTCCGACTGCACCAAAGGATCCAACTCCAACACACCGTCCGGCACCAGAATAAAATCATCATTATCCTGATTATTCAAGCTGCGCGCCAGCTGATGGACAAAGCTGTATTCTTCTTCCCGTTCCACCGGCACCAGACAGCGGTCACACTCTGCGCGAAGCAGAAACCTTGCCTGAAAGCTTAAAGAAACCATCCCTGCTCTGTTTTCCACCAAGCCTTTAACGGCTACCGGGCTTGCTACAGGATGGCCGGGCCACAGCTTTTCTTCTGTATTAGGAAGGACATATTCAAAGGGTAGCTTCTCTCCCTCCAGCTGAAAAAGCTGTTTTAACAGTAATTGCATAGATCCTCCTTGGCAAAAATCTTCCGGCTACTGTTCTATCGGCAGCTGGTTCGCCCGGGCGCCACACTGTTTTACCGCCTGCAAAAAGGGCGCAAAACCACCCAAGCTTTATACCACGCCGTTAATTATAGCTTTTTTTCACCGGTTTGTCAAGGCATTTTTCCCGAAAATTCAGGCTTTTTCCGGCTTTTCCACTTTTCCACAAAAAGCGCTGCCCAGGGCTGCAGCTTTCGGACATCTTACAGCTTTGTGCAGCTTTCAAACACAGCGCTTTTCCATAAAAACACCAGCGGGAACTGCTGCCTCATAAAGACAACCGTACCCGCTGACTTTTCTTTATCCCAAAAGACTTACCGGACGCGCGACGTCGCATAGCAAAGCCGAAAAAAGCTATACACCTTGGGGCTGTGCTGTTGACTGTATCTCTTGATCCGGCTTATTCTCCCCCCGATAAAGCAGCTTAAGAATAATGGGGGTAGCAATAGAGGAGACGATAATCAGCAGAATAACAGAGGTAAAGTACACAGAACTCATCATGCCTGCCGTAAGCCCCTTTTGAGAGACGATCAGCGCAACTTCACCGCGGGTCATCATACCTACGCCTACCTTCAGGCAATCTTTGTTGTTCATGCGGCAGAGCTTTGCCATCAGGCCACAGCCGATAATTTTACAAACCAATGCCACCAGGACGAACAGGATGGTAAACGCCAGCAACGAAGGGGATAAACCTACCAGAGTGGTTTTTAATCCGATACTGGCAAAAAATACCGGCCCGAAGATCATATAGGAGCTGATATCCATCTTTTCGGCGATATAGTTAGAATCCCGCAGACTGCACAGGATGATGCCCGCCATATAGGCGCCGGTGATATCCGCAATGCCGAAGTATTCCTCAGCGATATAAGCGAGACCAAAGCAAAGCACCAGGCTGTAAATAGGAATCCGGCGCTGATGGGGGTATTTGCGGTCCAGCAGCTTAAACAGCTTGTAGCACAAAAAGCCGATAATGCCGCAGAACAGGAAGAACAGCACCGTGCTGATCAGCACTTTACCGGTGCTGGATGAGGGATCCTTAAAGCCAATGACGATAGTGAGCACAATAATGCCGATAACATCGTCAATAATAGCGGCGCTGACAATAGTGGTGCCCACCTTGCCCTTCAAATGTCCAAGCTCTCGCAAAGCTTCTACAGTAATGCTTACCGAGGTAGCTGTCATAATGACGCCAATAAACACTGCCTCCAAAAAGCCCTCGCTCCAAGCCGGGGCAAAGCCGTAAAAGCAGGAATACAGCAGGTAGCCGCCTACCAGTGGTACAAACACACCGGCACAGGCAATCAACAAGGCGGCAAGGCCAGTTTTTTTCAAATCCCGCAGGTTTGTTTCCAATCCCGCCATAAACATTAGCATTACCACGCCTATTTCCGCCATTTGAGACAAAAAGTCGCTCTGATTGACCCATCCCATCATACTGGGGCCGATCAGCAGTCCTGCAACAATTTCACCTACCACCTGGGGGGCTTTCAGCTTTCGGGCAAGCAGTCCGCCGGACTTTGCCGCAAAGAAAATGATCGCAAGATCTCTGAAAACACTAACAATGTCCATTTTTCAATCATTCCTTTCTCTGCAGGCTTTCAGGCCGCGCTGCCATTCCTATCAGCGCCAAATTTCGCCGTAAACCTACATATTTAATTCCATGTGTGCCAAGATTCTTTTACACTTTACCTATTGTAACAAAAAGTTCATAAAAAATTGTTGCTCACGCAACATTTTATCGGTAAGCTACCAGTAGATTTTCAATATCATATCGAGGAAAATTTTATGAAAAGTTACGAACAGCTTACCAAATTTCCCCTATTTTCTCAAATGACGTCGGTGGATATCGACAATCTTCAGCCCTGCGTTCCGGGCTATCAGCGGAGTTTTCGCCGGGGGGAGGCAATCTTTCTCCACCGGGCGCTGGGGGAGCTTTCCGGCCGGTATTTAGCCCTTTTGCTGGAAGGTCGAGTGCTGATGGAGCAGGAAAACGCTAACGGGGATTCCTTTTTATTTGTCCAGCTGCTGCCAGGGGAGCTGTTTGGGGAAGTATTTCTCCCCCACGGCATTTTGGAAACTGACATCCGCTATATTGCAGACACCGACTGCCTGGTACTGTTTCTGCAATACGAGCCGCTGTATCGCTGCTGCCAGAAGCATTGCCCTGCCCATCAGCAGCTTTGTGAGAACATGGTAAACCTGCTGGTTTCCAATAACTGCCGCATGACAGATAAGATTGCAGTCCTGTCCCAAAAAACCTTACGGGATAAGCTGCTTGCCTACCTTTTTCAGCTAAGCCGGCAGCAGGAGAGCAACCAGGTGGTTTCTCAGATGAACCGGACAGAACTGGCGGAGTACCTTTGTGTAAACCGCAGCGCTATGACCCGTGAGCTGCAGCGGATGGAGGCCGAGGGCCTGCTGCAGATGAAAAAAAGCACCTATTTGCTGCTGAATTCGCCGGAACAGTTGCCATAAGGATGCTGTCCATGCTATAATTGAGAATATGCAAGTAATGGCGCAGATAATGTAGGAACGTTCTTAAAACAGAGCGATTTCCATAATTGATGCGAAAGGTTTGGAGCTAATTGCTGCCAAAACAGCTGAAAATTTAGCTAAAACGCTTGTCTTATTTTTAATTCTCCGCCGTGAGATGACAGGAAAGGATAACGTCCCTATGAAAGCCGCATTTTTCACCCTGGGCTGTAAAGTAAACCAGTACGAAACTCAAATTTTAGAGCAGCTTTTCTCCGCCGAGGGCTTTGAGATCGTTCCGCCGGAGCAGCCTGCCGATGTTTATATCATCAACTCCTGCACAGTAACCGCCTCAGGGGATAAAAAGTCCCGCCAGGTTCTCAGGCGGTTTAAGCGGCAGAATCCGAATGCTGTGGCAGTGCTTACCGGATGCTTCCCTCAGGCTTTCCCCGATGCCGCAGAAAAAATCCCGGAAGCCGACGTCATAACCGGAACCCGGCCCCGCGCCGCTGTATTAGAAGCGGTAAAAGAGTACCTGCTTACCGGGCAAAGGGTAGTGCGCATCCTCCCCCATGAGCGGAAGGAGGATTTTGAGCAGATGTCCGCACAGTCCTTTATGGAACGCACCCGGGCCTTTGTGAAAATTGAGGACGGGTGCGACCGGTACTGTTCCTACTGCATTATCCCTGCGGCACGGGGGCCGGTGCGCTCCAAACCGTTGGAGCTGCTGCGGGAGGAGCTGGAAGCCTTGGCCGCCAAGGGCTTTCAGGAGATTGTGCTGGTGGGGATCAACCTGCCAAGCTACGGCAGAGACCTTGGGCTGCGGCTGCTGGATGCCGTTGCCCTTGCCTGCTCGGTTCCCGGGATCAGCCGGGTACGGTTAGGCTCCTTGGAGCCGGAGCTTTTAACCCGCGAAGATATTGCTGCCATGGCGGCAATGCCTCAGTTCTGCCCGCAGTTTCATCTCTCTCTTCAAAGCGGATGTGACAGCACCTTAAAGCGGATGAACCGACACTATAATACCGCCGAATACCGCCGCATTGTTGACGAGCTGCGGGCTGTTTTTCCCAATCCCGCCATTACAACCGACATTATGGTAGGCTTTGCCGGAGAAACAGAGGAGGAATTTGCCCAGTCCCTGCAATTTGCTGAGGAAATTGCATTTGCCAAAGCTCATGTATTTGCTTATTCCGTAAGGCCGGGCACCAGAGCCGCCAGCTTTTCCGGGCAGGTTTCCCGTCAGGAAAAGGAGCGGCGCAGCGCTGAAATGATCCGGGTAACCGACAAAACCCGCGCCGACTTTCTCCAAAGCCAAACCGGGCTGATTGAGGAAGTACTGTTTGAAGCACAGACCCAACCCGGCTTTTACGAGGGGTACACCCGCAACTACACCCCTGTTCGGGTAGCAAGCGCCAAGCCCCTCTCCGGCCAAAGGCTGCTGGTCAAAATCACCGGGGCAACGCAGGATTACTGCACCGGCGAGCTTCTCCCCCAGCTTCCCTGATGCCCCATAACCCTATCGCCGCAGCTTCGTCCCTGCATAATGCCGGTGGGACAAAGCTGCCCTTATTGGTCCCATACTTTTTGGGCAGGAATCACAAAAGGCCCATAGGATTTCCCAGGAAATTCTCTGAACCCTTTTAGGGAAAGCTATAGCGCATCCTGCCGATTTATGCTATAATAGCCGCAAAAGCCCCCTAAAAAGAGGAAGAGTGTCTTTATTTAAAATTGTCCCGTAGGGACACCGCCACTATTCACTATTCACTCTTCCCTCTTCCTTCAAAATAAGGAGTGTAGAAGATGGCAGTAAACCGTATTTATGTGGAAAAAAAGCCCGATTTTGCCGTAGAAGCAGGCAGCGTTCTTGCTGACCTGAACACCGCTTTACAGATCACCGGAGTGGAATCTGTGCGCCTGTTGAACCGCTACGATGTGGAGGGCCTTGCTAAAGAGGATTTTGAAAATGCCCGCACCACCATTTTTTCAGAACCCCAGGTGGATGTGACCTACGACCAGCTGCCATCTGCCGGGGAAAATACCCGGGTATTCGCCGTAGAATACCTGCCTGGCCAGTTTGATCAGCGGGCCGATTCCTGTGCGCAATGTATTCAAATTTCCACCTGCAAGGAAAAACCGACCGTGCGCACCGCCCGCGTATATTACGTCACCGGAAAGATTACGGAACAGGAGTTTGCCGCTGTCAAGCACTATCTCATTAACCCGGTGGAAAGCCGGGAGGCCAGCCTGGAACTGCCTGAGACCTTGAACCTCCCCTATTCTATCCCCACCCAGGTGAAAACCGTAGAGGGCTTCCTCTCTCTGGACGAAGCCGGCCTGCAGAAATTGGTAACCGATCTGGGCCTTGCAATGGATCTGGATGATATCAAGTTCTGCCAAAGCTATTTCGCTAAGGACGAAGGCCGAGATCCCACTATTACTGAAATCCGCATGATTGACACCTACTGGTCGGATCATTGCCGTCACACCACCTTTTCCACCAACATTGACAAGGTGGAAATTGAAGCTCCCTACATTAAGGACAGCTACAACCGCTATCTGGGCCTGCGCGCCAAGCTGGGACGGGAGCGCAAGCCCGTTTGCCTCATGGATTTAGCCACAATCGGTGCAAAGGCATTAAAAGCCGAGGGCTACCTGAAGGATCTGGACGAGTCGGAAGAAATCAACGCCTGTTCGGTCAAAATCACCGTGGATAACGACGGCGCAGAGAGCGACTGGCTCTTGATGTTCAAGAATGAAACCCACAATCATCCCACCGAAATCGAGCCCTTCGGCGGAGCTGCCACCTGCCTGGGCGGCGCCATTCGGGATCCCCTTTCCGGCAGAAGCTACGTTTACCAGGCCATGCGGGTAACCGGCGCTGCCGACCCTCTTACCCCTGTGGAGGAAACCATTCCCGGCAAGCTGCCCCAGCGCAAAATCGTAACTACCGCAGCAGCCGGT
>CATJLA010000081.1 GCA_949741215.1 uncultured Oscillospiraceae bacterium | reverse complement strand
CCTGCCCGCTGGAGCTGGGAAAAACCGCCAAGCGCCGGGGGATTGACCCAAGGGACCGCTCCAGGTGGATTCTCCATTCCCGCAAGGCGCTGTAGCTTTTTTGGGGACGTGAGTGCCGCTTTGTTGCCTGCAGCTCTCCTTTCAGGCGTGCCGGAAGCGGAGGAAAACGGTTTGTTCCCCTTCCCAAAAGGGGTGCGGTCAGGAATAAGGAGCTTTGGCCATACTGCTGGAGAAAAGCCCTTATTACAGGCGGGGCCTATTTGGGGAGCATGAGAAAACAGGGCGGCAGTCCCGTCCTGAAAAAGCATAAAAAAGAGGATGCCCCGCCATTTTGGTGAAGCATCCTTTTTCTGTTTGCGTTACAATCAATCGGTAAAATGTTTCACGTGAAACATTTGTTCTGAATATTCCGCCTTGCTTTATGCCAGAACCTCTTTTACAGCGGCGGCAATTTTATCACACTTGCAGTTGGCAAAGAAGTACTCCTGGAACTTTGCCCCGGAAAGAGCGCCCTTTACCAGGTCTCTGTCCAGCCCCTTCAGGATAGTAACCATATCGGTATGGGTTACTTCCTTCACCTTATCCAGGATTTTTTTGTTGCGCTGCTCGGGCTCCACTCTCTCAGGGGGGTACCCTCCGCCGCCGGGCGCGCAGAACAGCTTCTCAAAGGTATACTGCAGGTTCAGCTCTCCGCCCCAGCCAAAATTTTCCGCAAAGGGCAGGGCCACGCAGTTGCCGTCGTTTACCTGAGAGAACAGATAAGCATCCAGCGGGGATTCGATATGCCCGCACAATACCTTGGGGAAGGAGTTGCAGGCCAGCATGGCGCCCTCGCCGGTACCGCAGCCGGTAATCACAAAATCGGCCGCGCCGGAGTTTAACAAAACAGCAGCCAGAATACCGTTCTGCACATAGGTCAGGGAATTGGGGTCCTCGGCTCCGCACATGCCGTAGTTGAACACCTGATGGCCCATGGGCTCCACCACCTGCTTTAAGGTGTTATAGATCAGTTCGTTTTTGGCAGCCTGGCTGTTTTCATTGATCAATGCGATTTTCATCAAAAGTCCCTCCATTTTTCTGTTTGGCAGACGTCGTATTGCCTGCAGCATTCTTTTCATCTTCTACTATAAAGGAAAAGGCAGGGGTTTGTCAACCGGTTTTAAGCGGAGCTGCCCAATACTTTTGTACCTGCCACAAAGGGCCGGGGCGGAAAAGAGCAGTCATGTCCCGGCAAAAAAAGCTAATCCCAATAGCTGCGGTCAAAGGTGATTATGGTATAGTAATCGGGATAGCTTTGCCACAGGCGGGGGTCGATAGCCTCCTTCAGCTGCTCGTTGGTGAGGGGGACCTGATCGCTGGGCACCAGCAGGTCAAAAATCAGGTTGGAGTGGCTTTTGCCCCATACTACCCGGAAATCGTGGATGGAAAGGGCGGGATGAACCTGCTGCACTAACGTCCCCATAAGCTCCCGCAGCCGGTTGGTTTCCTCATTGCCGGTGTCAACCGGGTCCAGATGGATAACGATAGGGATATGCAGCTTTTGGTAAATGGATTTTTCCGCCAGGTCAATCACGTCGTGGGCCTCCAGAACATTTTCATCCGCAGGGACCTCCGCATGGACAGAGGCCATAATTCTGCCCGGCCCGTAGTTGTGAATAATCATATCATGCACTCCGCAGATAGGGGGATAGCTCATGAGCATCTGTTCCAGGGTTTTGATCAGCTCCGGGTCCGGCGCCTGGCCCAGCAGGGGGCTGATGGTGTCCTTTGCCACCGAGTAGCCGGAGTAAAGCACAAACAGCGCTACCACCACGCCCAGGCAGCCGTCCACCGGGAGGCTGGTGAAGCAGCTGGCTATCAGGGAAATTAAGGTGACAGAGGTGGCGATTACGTCATTGCGGCTGTCTAACGAGGCGGCGGTGATGGCAGCGGAGTGAATTCGGGCACCCACCACCTTGTTCAGCCGGCTGAGCCACAGCTTTACAGCGATGGAAAACAGCAGGGCAATTACCGCGCCCCAATGGAACTGCAGGGGCTCCGGGTTGATTATTTTTTCCACCGAGCTTTTAATAAATTCCACTCCTACCAGCATAATCAGAAAGGAGATGATTAACCCGGTGATATACTCCCCCCGCCCGTGGCCGAAAGGGTGATCGGAATCCGCCGGCTTGGAGGAAAGCTTGAACCCCAGCAGGGTAACTACCGAGGAGCCTACGTCCGAAAGGTTGTTGACGGCGTCCGCCGTGATGGCGATGGAGCGGGTAAGCAGGCCGATTAAAAATTTGATGGCGGAAAGCAGCAGGTTGCCGCAGATTCCCGCGCCGGAGCACAGGTAGCTGTACCGCTCCCGCACCTTGGGGTTTTCGGTTTGCTGCCAGTCCTTTACAAACAGGCGGATCAACAGAGATGTCATAAAAATGCCTCCAGTAGCAGTTTTTTCAGGGGGACGCCGCGCACCCCTGTTGCGCCGGGCCTCTTGGTCAGTTGTACAGCTTTTGGTAGCCGCATTTTTCTATAACCCGGTTCATGGGGCTGTTTTGGGGAAGGGTACGACAGGTTGCCGTTTTGCCGGATGCCGCAATTTGGTTGGTAAGCCAAGCGGTTATAGCGCTGCCAAAGCCGTGATTCCGATGCTCCGCAAAGGTTTTAATATCTGCCGCCTCCCAAAATTCGTAGGAATATCGTTCGATACAGCCTCTTGCCACAGGAATGCCGTTATGGTACAGCTGATAATATGCAATTTTGCCGGAATCTGTCCCCCTATCCAGCGGACGGATGTCATAGCTGCCTATAGGTGTGGGATGGCGGGTAAAAAAGATGACTTCCTGCTCCTGCCGCAAGATTTTATAGTAGGAT
Source organism: uncultured Oscillospiraceae bacterium (assembly GCA_949741215.1). Classification (GTDB taxonomy): domain Bacteria; phylum Bacillota; class Clostridia; order Oscillospirales; family Ruminococcaceae; genus CATJLA01. The sequence continues at coordinate 17,371 of CATJLA010000081.1, read as the reverse complement.
TCGTCGTATAAAGCGTCGCACCGGCTGTGCCATAAAAGCCGGTAATTTTCCGGAGAAACAATCCGCTTGGCCAGCGCTTCTACCGAGGTAATCCCTTCTTCAGCGCACATGTTGATGTCCGCTGCATAGGCCGCCCAGTCCAGGTCATCGGTATCCCAGATGCAGGGTACAGACGAAAGCCCCTGCCGCAGGGCCGCTGTGGCGCGGGTATGGCCATCGGTCATCAGCAGGCGGCCCGCCAGCTTTTTTACAGGGATGGGCTCCATTTTGGTGATGTCACCATGAAACCAGCTTTCCACCGTTATCAACTTTTGTTCGCTGATATACAGCTGGCTGGGGGTTAATTGACTGAGAGGCAAGAGAAAAATCCGGTCTGACATAGGTGTCCCCTTCTAACATACAAATGGATTGGAAAGCTTATTATAGCAGGTATTACGGCAGACTGCAACCTGTAGTTTACGGGCTTTGCCAGCTCCAGGCCATAAGATACTCTTTTTCACCGGTACCGCTGTCTGTACCTTCGGACTGGATGGCAAACCCCTCCCGCTGGTAAAACCGCACAGCCCGAAAGTTCTTTTGGTAAACTGACAGGCTTAGCCGCGGCTTCAGGCTCTTGGCAAAATCCAGCAGCTGCCTGCCTATCCCTTGGGACTGGACTGCCCTTTGGACAAAAATGCCCTCAATATAGTCCCCGTTCAGGCCGATGAAGCCCAGGATTTTGTTTTCCTGCTCATAAACATACACTTCTGCCTGGGGGAGCATGGCTTTTACCCCTTCAAAATGGGATTTCCAGTAGCTCTCGGGGATAAAGGGGTGGGCGGTAAGGTTGGTTTCCAGCCAAAGAGCGGCAACGGTATCAAGGTCTGCAGCCTGCAGTTTTCTGATCATGGGGAAACTCCCCCCTTTCTGTCGTTTCTGAAAAAAGGGATGAAAAATCGGGAATTTATGGTACAATAGGAAACAGAAACAGCGTTTGCGGACGGAAAAGCTGCGCGACGTCCCCAAAAAGCGAAAAACAAGATGCGTACAGCGAAAGGAGCGACAGCAATGAAACTGTTTGTACTGATTTTAAGCCGGACCGACCTGCTGGAGGAGCTGCTGGACCAATGGAGCCGTTTAGGCGTTACCGGGGCCACTATTCTGAACAGCACCGGCATGGCGGCTACCCTCAGCCAAAGCCAGAAGGGGAGCAGCTCCTTTTTTCAGTCCCTGACAGCAGCCCTGAGCTTGCGGGACGTAGAAAGCAAGACGATCTTTTCACTGCTTTCAGAGGAGGATGTGGCCAAGGCTATGGAGGGCGTGGAGCTGGTGCTGGGCGACCTTTCCCTGCCGGAAACCGGTGTGGCCTTTACCCTGCCGGTGGACTTTTTGGCCGGTCTGCCTAAATATCGCCCTGGGGACTAAACTGCAACCGGTTCTTTTAAGCGCTCCGGGAAGGTGCGTATGTAGTGGAACAGATACTGCTGGGCGATACCCGCATAGGGCTGGGCGTAGCTTGGCAGCCCATGGGGGTAAAGCCGGGCAAGGATTTTGCGTACCCAGGTATCTACGGGCAGGCTTTCAATTTTTTGGCAGCCGAACAGCAGGGCGCACCGGGCTACCTTGGGGCCTACCCCCTGGATTTTTTGCAGCTCCAACGCGCCCTCGTCCACCGGCAGCAGGGCGGCTTTTTCCAGCGAAACTTCTCCCGAAACCACCTTTCCGGCGGCGTCCAACAGGTATTTTGCCCGAAAGCCCGCCCGTACCGGCGCTAAGTCCTCCACCGTGAGGGAGGCAAGACGCCGGGCAGAAGGAAAGCCATAGCCAACCGTTTTTTCAGCCTTTTGGGACGTCCCGCTTATCGGGGTGCCAAAGCTCTCACACAAGCGTTCCACCAGGCCGGTAATTCGCTTGATGTTGTTATTCTGGCTTAAAATAAAGCTGGCAAGAGCTTCCCAGGGGTCCTGCCGGAGGATACGGATGCCCCCTGCGTACCCAATGGCTTCCCGCAGAACAGGTTCTTGGGAGAGCAGGGCGCGGATGGGGGCGTAGTCGGTTTCCAGGTCAAAGTAGTTAAGCCAAAAGGGCAGCTCGTCCTGGGACATATGGGGGAAGAAAAGGCTTTCCCCCCGCTGGATGACAGTGCAGAAGCGATTGCCCGCCATGCCGGTAAATACCCCCGGTTCCGGCTGGCTCCAGCGGAAGCACTGGCCGCAAAACAGTGTCATTTCCAGAGAAAAGCCGTCCAAATCCTCCAGGAGTATCCCATTTTTATCGATTTTCTGCTTCATTTTGCTAAAATCTCCCTTTTCCTGCGCAATTCTTATTGTTATTATAGCATACTTTGTGCTATAATCAAAAAGAATCGGTAAAAAGTTAAGAGTGAATCGTGCAGGTACTGCAAGGGAGCAATCCAAAACGATATACTATTGATAAAAGGGGAAAATCATGGACTTTGTGATAAAACCGATGGAATCGGAGGAGGAAATAAAGGGGAAGGCTTATGTCCACTGGAAAAGCTGGCAGGAGGCTTATGCCGGGCTGATAGACCAAGAGTATTTGGATCATAAGCAGACCCTGGAGCAATGCGAGAGAATCGCTTTTCAATGGAGGGAAAACCTGCTGGTTGCCAAGGATGGCAGCCGGGTAATTGGCTTTGCCGGCTATGGGGCTTACCGGGACGATACTTTGCCCCAAACCGGGGAGGTTTATGCCGTTTATGTACTGAAAGAGTATTACGGCAGGGGAGTGGGGCAGGCGCTTATGTCTGCGGCGCTGGAAAAGCTGGCGGAGTACCCCAAAATTGCCCTGTGGGTGCTGGAGGGCAACGAACGGGCCATCCGGTTTTATGAGAAATACGGCTATAAAAAGGACGGGGCAAAGCAGGAAATTACCCTGGGCAGCCCTGTCAGCGAGATACGGTTGATTTATACAAGATAAGGAGAAAGTGCCATGCGTGACAGCATTTATACGATCCCGATCAGCGAGGTTTTTGAGCCTATGGACGGCTGCCCTATCTGCCGCCTGCGCAATACTTTGGAGGACCGCTGCGTGGAGTATATTATGGGCGCCGCCATGATGGAGCCGGATATCCGGGTGGAAACCAATAAGGCGGGGTTCTGTTCCCACCACTTTCACCAGATGATGGGGTTTCGCAACCGGCTTTCCATCGCGCTGATGCTGGAAAGCCATCTGGATTACTTGAAAAAAGAGATTTTTGAGCAGAAAACCCCTATGCTGAAAGCAGACCCTAAGCCCGACCAGGTGCGCAAAATTACCGGCAGCTGTTACGTCTGCAGCCAAATTGAATGGGCCCTGAGCCGGATGCTGGATACCCTATTTGCAGTGTGGGAGAAGGAGCAATCCTTTAGGGAGCTGTACGCCAAGCAGCCGGTGATCTGCTTGGAGCATTATTCTTTGTTGACGTCCCGGGCAAGGGAAAGCCGGGCGCTTTCCAAAAAATCTCAGCCGGAATTTTTGCGGGTGACGACACAGCTGACCAAAAATTATCTGGACAGCCTGAAAGCCGATGTCAGTGGGTTTTGCCGTTTATACGACTACCGCAGTGCCGGAGAGAAGGAGCCTGACGAGCAGGTAAAAACTTCTATTGAACGGGCAATTTGGTATTTAACCTCCCGGGAAGAAAAGAGAGAAGAATAAAAACGATTTTTTTGCCGAAATTTAGCGATAAAACGATTATACCGGCAGTTTCCCCCATTTTTCACCGTAGCCAGACCCGCTTGTGATCTGAGATTTCCACATTTTCCACAGAGTTTTCAACGGTTTGGGGGAGGGGAAATTTACCGGGGGTATAGAAATAGGCGCCTTTCAGGGTAAAATCCCTTTAGATTGGCGCCATAAAAGGAAAAATCCCCCTTGGCCCCGGTATAAAGCTTCCAATTTCCGGGCAAGGTAGGAGAAAAGGGGTTGCCGTGGCATTTTCTGACAAATAGAAGGCAGAAGGATGCAGCAAATAAAAGCCTTTGAGGAACTAAAATCATATAAGCCTGCCCAAAAATCAGACGCGGGGTTCAGGCGTTATCCCCCGCAGCGTCAGCGGAGAAAAGACCTTACTTATGGCATATCAAGGACAAAAAAATGCCCCTAAAGCAGAGCGTCCCCCCAAAAAACAGTCAGGGGACAGGCTGCGCCGGGAGGCTTCAAAACAATGGGAGAAGCCCTTTGGTGAGAGAAGCTCCTTCCAAAAACAAAGCCGGAGCTTTGAGGAAAAAGAGAACAGGCTGCCGCAAAAAGCTCCCCACACTTACAGGCCGGAAGAGCAGGCTCGGGAACAAAAGCCCGCTTTCGTCCCGGAGGAAAGCATGGAAGCACAGGATACCCTGCGCCCGGAGCTGATAGCCGGACGAAACCCGGTGCTGGAAGCGCTGAAAAACGGCAGAGCTCTGGAAAGCGTGAATGTGGCCAAAGGGGAGGTAAAAGGCTCTCTGCTCAAAATTATTGCCATGGCAAAGGATCAGGGAATCCCGGTCAAGGAGGTAAGCCCCGCCAAGCTGGAGGCCCTCTGCGGCGGCAGCTCTCATCAAGGGGTGGCGGCGCTTGCCTCGGCAGCAAAGTACTCTGACCTGGAGGATCTGTTCGCCCGGGCAGAGGAAAAGGGAGAACCACCCTTTTTCATCATAGCCGATGAGCTGGAGGACCCCCATAACTTAGGCGCGGTGATCCGTACGGCGGAGGCCGCAGGCGCCCATGGGGTGATTATTCCTAAGCGCCGCTGTGCCGGGTTGACTCCGGTGGTGTATAAAACCTCAGCCGGCGCGGTGGAATACCTGCCGGTAGCGCGGGTGGCCAACCTAACCGATACCCTGAAGGAACTGAAAGCCCGTGGCGTGTGGATTTACGCCGCCGATATGGACGGCAAAAACTGGTGCTCGGTAGACTATACCGGCGCGGTTGGTCTGGTGATCGGCTCAGAGGGCAAGGGGGTAGGCAGGCTGATCCGGGAGCAGTGTGACTTTTTGGTCTCGCTGCCCATGAAAGGAAAGATCAACTCTCTGAACGCCTCGGTTGCGGCAGGGATTTTAATGTATGAAATTGCCCGTCAAAGGGAGCAGAAACGCCCTGGCAGATAGGCCGGGCAGCACAAACCACAAGGAGGAATCAGAACGTGAGTCAACAAAAGGAACTGGAGGATATCCTATCAGAGATCAAGCGGAAAAAAGGCGCCGCCTCTGCCGGAACATCCTCCTCCAAAGACCCCTGGGCGGAGATGGAAGCGGAGTTTTTCAGTGCTCGTGGGACGAAACAGCCCGCCCCAGCCCCCAAAGCATCATCTGAGCCCCCTGCGCCTCCGGCATCTCCGGTAAAAGAGGACCCGCCGGAAGACGCAAAGCCTCAGGCGGCAGTCCCGTCTCCCAAAGAGGAACCGCCCGCAGAGCTTTTGGAGGAGGAAAAAGAGTGGGAGTCTCTATGGAGCAAGATTGCCTCCGATAAAGAAGAGCCAGACACCCCAGCCCCGGCGCCGGTGCGTACCCCCAGGCTGCGTTCTTTGGAGGAAAACGAGGCCCCTGCCCCTTCTTCCGGGACGTCGGACGGCGGGCTTCGCCCACCGAAAAGGCCTGCCCCTCCCGCGGAAGAGCGGCATAATACTGCCGCCGGAATGGTAGAAGGCAGCCTGCATGCTCCCAAAAGGGCCGAAGTGGAGCCAAAGAAAAAAGAAGTCTCAGCCGCCGCCCCTTCTCAAGAGCAGCCTGTCCCCAAACCCGCAGTTACCGAGGAACAGCGGCGGGAAGAACATGAGGAAAAGGTAAAAAACTTCCAGGTAAGCATTCCCGGGCTGGATGACGACGAGCAGCAAGCCCCTCCCAGACGCCGCCCCAGGCAGCAGCCTCCGGAAGAGGAGGAACAGCAGCCTCAAAGCCGCTTCCAGCGTCGGAGAGGCGGCGAGCAGTCCGGAGAGGCAGCAGCCGCAGTATCTTCCCGCAGCAAGCAGTCGGCCGGGGATCAGGAAAGCTTTGAGGAAGCGCTGGCACGCACCAAAAAGATGACGTCCATACAGCTTGCCTGTGCGCTCATCGGTGTAATCGGTATGTTGTGGCTGCATATTTCCAATGTGTATCTGATGCCCTGGATTCCCAAAGCCATGTATCCCGAAACGGAGCCGCTGGTATTTATGGCGGTCAGCATGGTCGTCCTGCTGATCCCGGTATTAGGATGCTGCACCGTCATTGGCAGCGGGCTGATCTCCCTGTTTACCTTAAAAGCCAATAATGACAGTCTAACCGCCCTCTCTATGCTGGCAGCCCTGGCTCAGTGCGCTATCCTTCTGGTAAAGCCTGAACTCCTGGCAGACAGCACCGTCCATCTTTATTTTTATGTGCCGGTGCTTTCCCTGGCCTTTAACCTGGTAGGTAAAATGATCCACTTAAACCGGGTAGCCAGAGGCTATAAAATGACCTCCGACAGCCATTTTGACAAATACGCCGTCTGCCAAGTGGAAAACCGGGAGCTAAGCCGGGAGCTGGGCCGCGGCTTGGATACCGACATCCCTACAGTGGCCTACAGCTCCAAAATCCAGCGTTTTACCGATTACGAGGAGCTCGCCAATGAGGAGGACTTCAGCGACAACTTTGCCCGTCTCCTGGGTCCGGTCTGCCTGGGCGCTTCCCTGGTTGTCGCCCTGATTTATTGGTTCGTCAATAAAAATATTGCCGGTACCTTAACCGTATTTTCCGCCTTAACAGCGGTGTGTGCCCCCTTTACAGTGACGTTGGCGGCCGCTCTGCCCCTTGGCCGGATGTCCCGGGTGCTCCATAAGGACGGCGCCATGGTAGCCGGCTACCAGTCCGCGGAATCCTTTGCCGGGGTGGACGCAGTGGTACTCCGTGCCACCGACCTTTTCCCGGCCTCCGAGGTAATTCTCTACAACGTAAAAACTTTTGCGGAAAAGCGGATTGACGAAGCCCTTCTGGATGCCGCCAGCGTGATCTGTGCCTCTGATTCCACCCTCACCGGTGTATTCAGCAAGATCATCCAGGGCCAAACCAAGCTGCTAAAGCCGGTGGAAAACATCGTGTATGAGGACGGCATGGGCCTTTCCGCCTGGGTAAACAAAAAGCGGGTACTCATCGGCAACCGCCAGCTGATGAAGAAATACGGCATCGACCTGCCCTCCCGGGACTACGAGCTGAAATTTGTGCGGGATAACCGCGATATCCTCTATCTCGCCAATTCCGGCGAGCTTTCCGCCATGTTTGTGCTGGGCTACAACCCGGCTCCCGAGGTGCAGGAGGCGATCGACAAGCTGAACGTCAAGGGCTACTACCTGATTGTCAATACCAACGACCCCAACGTAACGGCAGAGAAAATCAGCCGCCTGTTTGATTTCCCTGCGGACGGCATCAAAATTATGCCCTCCACCCTAAAGCCGGAGATGGAGCGTCTTTCCAATCAGCCCACAGCCCGGGCGGAGGTAGCCCACATGGGCTCCCTCACCTCCATGGTAAGCGCCCTCTGCGCGGCGGAAGCAGCCAAAACCGCAGTAAGCACCGGCGTCATCATCCAGCTGATCGGCATTGTTCTGGGCTATGGTATTCTTGCGTTTTTCGCCTTTGCCAAAGCCATGGAGTTCCTAACGCCGGATCTTCTTGTCATCTATCTGATCATCTGGGGCGCAGTAGCGGTGCTCATCCCCAGGCTCCAAAAAATGTAACTTTTTGTGACGAAACAGCTCCCCTGTATTTTCAATCCTCCCAATCAAGCACGCCGGGCTTTCCCAATCTTCATCTGTAGGGAAAGCCCGGCCTTTCTGCGCCCAAAAACCACCCTACTGCGGCGTCCCGGAGGAACTCGTCGGAATATCCCCCTGCTCCTCCTTCTCCCGCAGCAGCTCCAGCGCCTTGGCCAAAGGCGCGGCAATGGGCACCCCCATTAGCCCGGCGTTTTCGGTAATAGAAATCGCCTCATTCAAAATAAAACTTAAAATAGTCGCCGTCCGGATGTAAGAAAGCTCCAGCATCCGGTCCAAAGTAGCCGCCACAATAATAATCAGCAGCGAAACTCCTTTGCGGCACAGCCCCTGCCAGCAGCTTTTGGACGAAACCGCCCCGCTTTTTGATTTTCTGCTTTTTCCAAATACCCCTGCCAGCAGCAGGCCTGTCAACAGGTCAATGCCCATCAGAACCATCAATGCCGCCAAATCGCCGCTCCATCCTCCAATCAGCCAGATAAAAAACCCGCCAACAGCCCCGGCCGCACCGCAAACCGTCCTTTTCATCGCCTCAAATTTCACACCTGCATACCTCCCCAAATAATATCGTAATTCCATTTTCCCGGCCTGTGCTGAAATCCATACACCGGGCAGGTAACCTCCCGGTTATATCCCTCGGTAACAGCGCAAAAGTAAGCAAAAGGCTCCATTCCGTCAGGGCGCTCCTCATAATTCAGCTCCAGCCCGCGGATCTCATCCCCCAAATGCACCGCAGTTTCGCCCCACCAGCCCCGCACATCCCTCTGCTGCGGGTTGCCCTCTCGGTGACGAAACCGCACCTTCCGTCCCAGCACATCCGTTTCTGTTGACCAAGCAGTGTATTCCCCGTCCGTAATTTTCCGTCCCCCGCCGCTTTCCGGCAGTTCCTCCTCCTTAAAAACCGGCAGCTCCATCTCCCTTTTGCCATACCATCCGGAGCCATTGCCCCTAAGGCTTTGATTGTCCGGCGGGTCCTTTTTAATATGCAGTACCTTCTCCGGGCTGATAGTAGTATCAATCCCCGCTTTCAAAATCAGGCTGTTCGTCCCGCCAATCCCCGGCGCATAGCAGGGATGCTCCGCGTCCTTATCAAATTCAATGTGCAAATGAACCCCCATCCGCTGCCCGTTTTGGGTAACGCCGCCGGTATTTCCCATCTGCCCCAGCACCGTGTCCCTGGTAATCTTCTGCCCAGCCTTCACCTTCACCGAGGCAAAATGATAGCACCTGCAGGCCAGATCCATCACCCCCTCAGCAGTCTCCACATTTTGATACACCACCACAACAACATTCCCCGCGCCGGAGTACTCCCCCAATTTCCCATCCAACCCGGCGGCAGCCACCACACCGTCCCCGCAGCCAAACACCGTCCTGCTGGCCAAATTTCCCAAATCCCAGCCATAATGCTCCCATCCGTAAGCTTTTTGATAAATCCCGTCCTTATACCCCGCGTTCAAAGTCGCCTTATTGATCGGTAAAATCAGTTTCTGTCCCATTCTATTCCTCCCCAATCCCTTTTGCCCCATGACGTCGCGCCTGCCTCCGTTCCGCAGCCTTTCCCAAGCCGCCAAAATCCTATTTTACCGGCGCCTTTTCAATTACCACGCCGCCCATATATCCGGCGGAAGCCATTCCGCCCTCATAAGTGGCGGAGCCATCGGCCTCACTGCTTTTTTTGGTGGCGCCATGGCCCGCGCCGCCTCCTCCGGCCGCACCCAGCTGAGTCCTGTTGCTGGCGGTAAATCCAAAGCACCTAGTGGCATCCGGGCTTTTGGGGTTATATCCCCCTTCGCCCCCAACGCCACAGCTGCCCTCATGGTATTTCAGCCCAGGAACTGCATCCCCGCCGTCCCCGCCGGCCGCATAGGTGGCGTCTTTGGCATTTCCAATCCGTCCGCTGCCCGCCCTGCCGGCGGTCCCCGTTATATTGATCACATTTCCTCCGTCAGCCTTCCCACCGCTGCCTCCTGCCCCGCCGGAAATCCCGTTGCCAAAGTTCCAGGCATAGGCAATTCTTCCGTTTCCCCCATTGCCTCCGTTTTCCGCAGTAACTGTCTGGCTGCCGTACAGCAGCTGTACCTTCTCCTCATCAATCACAATCTCTGCCGTTTCCCCCTGACGCAGCAGCAGCTCATGCACCGCATACCCGCCGGCGCCGCCCCCGCCCCCGCCGGAGCCATAATAAACCTCGTCGCTCTGGTAATGATCCTTTCCGCCGCCGCCGTTCCCGCCGTTCCCCCCTCTGCCAACCACATAAAACCGGTACCAGGCGGTTTCCACAGCGGTAAAAATCTGGCTGGTAATCATAGTGCTCAAATAGCTGTAATCTGCCGCATAAGGCCTCTGGCCGGCCTCTTTCCCCGCAGCCCCCACCGCTCTTCCGTATAAAATCATTCCGCCGCCTCCTTTGTCAAAATCAAAGTATACTGTACCGTCAAAGTCTCCTCCGGCTGCTGTGCAGTAACCGCCAGCAGCCTGCCATTCTGGTTGCAGGGCCGAATCGCCGCCCCCAGCCGCTGTTCCAAAGCATATTCCAAATCAAAATCCACCCTATGCGCCGCAGTCAGCCCCTCCAAGGGCAGCTCCTGATAATACAGCCCATCCGCCTTTTTCTCCCAACCGCCGGATAAAAGCACCAATCCGCCAACCCGCGCCATCGCTGACGTCACAGCGCCCAAGGGCTCCGCGCCCACATCCTGAGCCGTCAGCTCAATAGAAGCCCCGGTTTTGCCGTTCACCGTCACCGGTTCTCCCATCGGCCCCGTCTCTCCCTTAGGTCCCTGGGGCCCAGCCTCTCCCTGTGGTCCAACAGCGCCGTCTTCTCCTTTTTCACCGGGCTCCCCCTTCGGTCCTCTCAAACCGGCAAGCTGCTCTTCAGAAAAATCCCCATACACAAAGGGATCTCCTTTCTCCCCCTTTTCGCCGGGATCCCCCTTCTCTCCCTTGGGCCCCTGTTCTCCTCTGAGCCCCTGCTCTCCCTTCAAGGACAAAATCTGATTCGCCGTCAAATCCCCAAAAGTCAAAGGACGTCCCTGCTCCCCCGGATCTCCCTTCTCACCCCGGTCCCCTTTCTCTCCTTTGGGTCCCTGTAAAGCGGCCAGCTGCTCCAAGGTAAAATCAATGTAGGTAAAGGCGTCTCCCTTGTCGCCCTTCTCCCCCCGCGGCCCCTGTTCTCCTTTCGGTCCCCGCAGCCCTTCCAGCTGTTCCGCAGTAAAGTCCTGATAGGTAAAGGCGTCCCCCTTTTCTCCCCGAATCCGTTCCAGCTGTGCCAAAGTAAAGTCCTCAAAGGCAAAGGCATTGCCCTGGGGTCCCCTTGGTCCAGCCTCTCCCTGAGGCCCCTGCTTTCCTTCCGGTCCTCTGGCGCCGGCAGGCCCCCGTTCTCCAGGCTCTCCCTTGTCCCCTTTAGGCCCCTGCTCTCCCCGCAAAGCGGCCAGCTGCTCCGGGGTAAAATCGGCGTAGGTAAAGGCATCCCCCTTCTCTCCCTTTTCGCCGGACGTCCCCGGTTCCCCTTTTTCTCCAGGCTCCCCCTTGGGTCCCTGGGGTCCGGTGTCCCCCTTTTCTCCCTTCGGTCCCCGCAGATTCTCCAAATCCCGCAGCGCCGCCTCAGCCACCTCCGCCGCCTGCTGGGAAATTCTCGCGTTTTCCGCCGCCAGCGCGGCATTCTGTTCCCCGGTTTCCTGGTAAGCCCGGAATTCTCTCACCGCCTCTCCGGTTTCCTGCCGGTGGGCCTTTACCTGCTCCAGCAGCTGATGATACAGCACTAACTCCGGCAACTCGGCGCTTTCCCAGCCCCGGCAGGGGGTACCTCTTGTCAGCCGCAGCTTCACCGGATTGGTTGTAATCCGCTGTTCCCCCAGCACTCCTACCAAGCCCACCAGCAGCTGCCCCGGTCCGGCCACCAGCTTCTCCGGAATCACACAGCAGTTCTGCTCATCCAGCAAAACCGCCACTCCCGTCTCCGGTGCCCCCGGATGACAAAACACCGCCGTTTTAGCCATCTCCTCCCAGCGGTCATCCACCTTAAATTCACACTGCAGGTACTCCCGGCTCCCGGCAGGCAGGGCAGAGGAGAGCCCTTTGCCCTCCAAACGCATCCCGCGTGCCTCAAACGGAATTTTCCACATACACATACGCTCCTCTCCCTTTTCATCTTTTCAGGACAAGACAGCAAATCCAAATTCTCTGCCCCTTCCCAAATCTTCTACAAACATGATAGGGGGACGGAAGGGAACAAAACGAACAAACAAAAGGGTAGTTTTAGGGCCCCTTCCGCCCCCAGGTAATAGTGAAGAGTGAATAGTAAATAAGGAAAGAACCCTCCTTTCAGGAGCGATTGAAAATTGCAGAGGAAATTTTTGGCAGTTCCTAATCGAAATAGCTTAAAAAATTTTTCTAAAAGTGTTGTTTTCGCCTTTAACTGCTTTTGAATTGTGAACAAATTGTAAAAACAGGCTCGTTTTTGAACCGAATGAGGGCCGTTTTGAGGCAAAATCAATGTGTTTTCATGAAAAAAGAATACTCCTTCGTCTTAGAAACCAATTTTAATAATATGTCATAAATTGAATATGTTTTTTAGCTATTTTAATGGATAGAAATTTGATGTTTGTGCAAAACTGCCAATAAAGGCTGGTGTAATTCTCACTGTCTTCTTTCTTTTTTTACAAAAACACCCTTGCATGAAATAAAAAATCTATGTATAATTACAACCAGAAAGTCAATTCTCTGAGTGCAAATTTATGTGGATTTTATATAAATTTGGAGAATCGACCGTTTGGCAGCCGGAGAAATAGGCGCCGCTCTTTGGGAATGAAGAGTCAGGCACTCCGGCCAAATTCAGGAAGGAGAGAGGCATTATGAGACAATATCTGGCGGGTAACATCCGAAATATCGCTTTGGCAGGGCATGGTGGAGTGGGAAAAACCTCCCTTTGTGAAGCGCTGCTTTATAAAGCCAATGCTACCGACCGTCTGGGAAAAGTGCCGGACGGCAATACCGTCAGTGACTTTGACCCGGAGGAAATCAAGCGGAAGGTATCGGTTTCATCCTCCCTAGTACCCTTCAGCTGGGGCAGCACCAAAATTAACCTGATCGACACCCCCGGACTGTTCGACTTTGCCGGCGGCATGTATGAGGGAATCCGGGCGGCAGAAAGTGTGCTGATCGCAGTTTCCGGTCGGTCCGGCGTAAATGTGGGTACGGAAAAGGCGTACAAGCTGGCTATCGAGGGCGGCAAATCCCGGATGTTCTTCGTATCCAAAATGGATACCGAAAATGCTGATTTTTACAAGGTTTTAGAGGAACTGAAGGCTAAGTTTGGCCCCTCCGTGTGCCCCATTGTGGTGCCCTTTGTTGAGGATCACAAGGTACGCTGCTACATCAACCTGATCGATATGAAGGCCTATACTTACAGCGATTCCGGCGAGCCCGCCGAGGTAGAAATGCCTGATGCCGGCCACAGAATTGACGGCCTGATCGCCGCCATCAGTGAAGCGGTGGCCGAAACGGACGAAACCCTGTTTGAAAAATATTTCTCCGGCGAGCAGTTCACCCGGGATGAGCTGATCAGCGGTATCCGCAAGGGTGTGCGTTCCGGCGCCATCAGCCCAGTATTCTGCGGCTCCTGCATCACTCTGGGCGGCATTGATATGCTGCTGGACGCTATGGTTGACTTGATGCCCTCCGCCTGGGACGGCCTGGAGGAAATTGCCACCGACGACCAGGGCGACCCGGTAGAGATCACCTGCAACGATGAGGCGCCCATGTCCGCCTTGGTATTTAAGACGGTAGCGGACCCTTTCATCGGCAAGCTCTCTTTTGTAAAGGTGATGACCGGCAAGCTTACCTCCAGCACCGTACCGGTAAACGTGCGCACCGGCCAGCCGGAGCGTATGGGCAAAATTGTGTTCCTGTGCGGCAAAAAGCAGGAGGACACCGCCTATATCAATGCCGGCGACATCGGCGCAGTAACCAAGCTGCCTGAAGCCCAAACAGGAGATTCCCTCTGTGACGCCAAGCGGCTGCTGAAGTACGAGAACGCAGGCTTCCCTGCCCCCACTCTGTCTATGGCCATACGGCCCAAGGCAAAAGGGGACGAGAGCAAGATCGCCAGTTCTATCCAGCGTTTGATCGAAGAAGACCCCACCATCAGCTACGAGCTGAACACCGAGACCAAGCAGCAGGTGCTTTCCGGCCTGGGTGAGCAGCATCTGGATGTGATTATCTCCAAGCTGAAGAATAAATTCGGCGTAGAAGTTACCCTGACCGAGCCCAGAGTGCCTTACCGGGAAACAATCCGGAAAAAGGTGCAGATTCAGGGCCGGCACAAAAAGCAAACCGGCGGCCATGGCCAGTTTGGCGATGTTATCATGGAGTTCGAGCCGTATGACGGCGAGGGCCTGCTGTTTGAGGAAAGAGTAGTAGGCGGCGCGGTGCCCAGAAACTTCTTCCCCGCCATTGAAAAGGGCCTGCAGGACTGTGTCCAGAAGGGCGTGCTGGCCGGCTACCCCATGGTTGGCGTAAAGGCTACCTTGATTGACGGTTCCTACCATCCGGTAGATTCCTCCGAAATGTCCTTTAAGATGGCGGCAGGCATTGCTTACCGCGAGGGCATTCCCCAAGCGTCTCCTGTGATTCTGGAACCCATCGGTTCCCTGAAGGTGACCATTCCAGACTCCAATACCGGCGACGTCATGGGAGAGGTAAACAAGCGCCGGGGCCGTGTTATGGGTATGCACCCTGCCGAGGACGGCATGCAGACCATTGAGGCCGAGGTTCCTATGAGCGAGATGCACGATTTTACCACCTTCATCCGCTCCTCTACCCAGGGCCGGGGAGATTTTTCCCTGAAGTTTGAGCGGTACGAGCAGCTTCCCTCTAACCTGGAGGCCAGCGTGATCGAGGCTGCAAAGGCTCTGGAAGAATAATTTTCGCTATCCTCTCATTTCATTCCTATAAAGTGCCGGGCTTCTGGTTTTCCAGGGGCTCGGCGCTTTATTTTTGCCGCTCTGCAGGGACGTAAGCGGGCCGGGAGGCCCTGCAGGTAAAGCCAGGGAAAGCAAAAGGGCAGTTTCGTCCCTACCGCCGCTTTTGGGGACAAGACTGCTCCCATATACCCCAGGCCATTGGGCAGCCTTGCGGTATGGGAAACTCTGTGAGGGGTTTTTCCAACAAAAAAATTTATTTTCTGCGCATAATCTGCTTGCGTATTCGGGTCAGTTGTATTATAGTAGTAATGTATCGGTGAAACATGGGCTTAACAAGGGAGCCGCCGGTTTGCCTGCCGCTTGTGGGGCAAAGGGGCTTTCATCCTGACATTTCAAGGAAAACCTCGCTTTTTTGCTCCATTTTTGGGGAGAAAAGCGGCGTTTTCAAACAAAAAAGCCTGTGTTTGCCGAAAGATGAGGGGCCCGGGCAGGGCAACAAAATAATTATTAACGAAGGAGACTTACCGCAAAATGAAAAAGACATTGTTCAGAACCTTTGCGGCAGGCTTGCTTTCTGCGGCCATGCTGCTTTCTTTCGTCGTGGGGTGCAGCCGGGAGGTTGAAGACTCTTCCGATTCCTCCAGCTCCAGCAGCTCCAGTTCTTCCAGCTCCAGCAGCTCCAGCAGCAGCTCTTCCAGCTCAGAGCCGGAGAGGTATATCCCTATGGAGGATCTGACCGAAAAGGCCCAGGAAGCCCAGGAGATCAACGATGAGGCTGGCCTGTACCTGTACATTCCCGATACTGAGGTGGATATGCCTGTAGTAACCGCCAAAAATTACGGCGCTTATGACCCGATCGGCTCTGCGGTAAATACAACCCCCCGCCTGAACTGGAAAAAGGAATCCACCGGCATTTACGGCCCTGGCTCTCTGTTTATCCAGGGTGAGTACGCCAATATCGAATCCCGTTCTTCCCTAAGCCCCAACCTGGTTATTTTCGGCCATAATATCGGCAGAAAGGATCCCAACGTTCCCTGGAGCTCCGTTACCTTGACCGATGATCCCGAGGGCCCGATGTTCGGCCAGCTGTTCCACTTCCTGGACGAGGATTTTGCCAAGGAACACCCGTATATCTACCTTTCCAACGGAGAGGAGAACTTTACTTACCAGGTATTCGCGGTGTACTGGGTAGAATCTGACGCGAACTACTGGTACAGCGGTCTCAGCCAGGAGGATACCTACAAATGGGCGCTGGAGGCTGCAGCCCGGTCCGAGTGGAACTACAAGGACATTACCCTCAACCCCAAGGACAAGCTGCTTTCTCTCTCCACCTGTACCTATCATTACACCACCCAGCCCACCGGTCCCCTGTACGCAAACTACCGCTTTGTAGTAACCGGCCGTCTGCTGGACGAAGGCGCTGCAGGTGAGGAAACTGCGGATATTGAAAAGAATTCCGATCCAAAGGCTCCTTCCGGCAATCCCACTCCCTTAAGCTAATTTTGACCTAACAAAATATACCCCGGCAGAAAGCGGCTTTGGTCTGTTTTTTGCCGGGGTTGTTTTTTTTTGAAAGGGCAAGCTGCTTTTCAGTGTTATCACCGAAAAGTGCCGCCAGGCTGCAAATAGTTTTAGGGCATTTGCCAAAAATTGATCTTTTGGTTGACGAACTGCCCTTTTGAGCCTTATAATTATCTGTAATCTACATTTTGTGAGGTGCTGTAAAGGAAAGTGTCTGTTTACAGCGTGCAGTTGTCTTTTTAGGACGGAACTGCTCCCCTGTGCCGGATGCTTTGCACCAAGGCGTTCCATTGTGTTTGGGCGGCATAAAAAGCGCGGGAACAAAAGCGCTGTGCCGTCCCTTAATAAAAGAAATAAACTGAAAGGAGAGACAGCGGATGATAAGCGGTGCGGAAGCTATGGTGAAATGTTTGGAACATGAGGGTGTTTCGGTGGTCTTTGGTTATCCGGGCGCAGCGATCTGCCCCTTTTATGACTGCCTTTCCACTTCTCAGCAAATCCGGCATATTTTAGTGCGGCAGGAACAGAACGGCGGCCATGCAGCCAGCGGCTATGCCAGAATCGCCAAAAAGCCCGGGGTTTGCATTGCAACCTCCGGCCCTGGCGCCACCAACCTGATTACCGCCTTGGCTACGGCCTATATGGATTCCATCCCCCTGATTGCCATTACCGGCCAGGTGGCTACCGATGTTCTGGGGAGAGATGTGTTTCAGGAGGCGGATATTACCGGCGCGGCAGAGCCTTTTACCAAGCACAGCTATCTGGTCAAGGACGCAAGCGACCTGCCCCGGGTGTTCAAGGAAGCCTTTTATATCGCTTCTACGGGACGTCCCGGACCGGTGCTGATTGACGTGCCCATTGACGTCCAGAAGCAGAATATTGAGTTTAAGTACCCCAAGCAGGTGGAGATTATAGGCTACCGGCCTACCACCAAGGGCCACCCTTTGCAGATAAAAAAGGTGGCGGAGGCTTTAAGCCACGCCAAAAAACCACTGCTTTGCGTAGGCGGAGGCGCTTTTTTAAGCGACAGCTGCGAGCTGGTTGTAGAGCTTGCAGAAAAGCTGCAGATTCCCGTAGTTTCTACTATGATGGGGCTGGGGGTTTTCCCCTCAGACCACCCCCTCTACCTGGGGATGCTGGGAATGCACGGCGTCAGCCAGGCGAATAAGGCGCTGATGGAATCGGACGTGCTGATTATTATGGGCGCCAGAGTAGGCGACCGGGCGGTCAGCTCACTGGAAAT
>CATJLA010000080.1 GCA_949741215.1 uncultured Oscillospiraceae bacterium | reverse complement strand
TTTCGGCCTTTGGCAGCAGTGTTCCCTGCGGGAAACCACGCCCTCCGGCCCAAATACCAAAATCTCTCCCGGCTCCAAATCCCGCACAAACTCGGCGCCCACCGCCTTCAGGGCGCAGCTCTCGGAGGCCGCCACATACACCCCCTCCGGGGTTTTGCCGTAGCACAGCGGACGAAAACCATAAGGATCCCGGGCACAAATCAGCTTCTGGGGGGACATCAGCACCAAGGAATAGGCCCCGTCCAAAAGGCCCATGGTACGGCTCAGCGCCTCCTCAATGGACGAAGCGGAAAGCCGCTGTCTCGTCACAAGATAGGCAATAATCTCGGTATCGCTGGTGCCGTGAAAAATAGCGCCGGCAAGCTCCAGCTCACTCCGTAAAGCGGCGGCATTGCTCAGGTTGCCGTTATGAGCCAAAGCCAGCCGTCCCTTTTGGTGGTTTACCTCAATAGGCTGGCAGTTGGCGCGGTTGTTGCCGCCGGTAGTGCCATAGCGCACGTGGCCCACCGCCATATTGCCCTTTGGCAGACGTGACAGCTCTTCCGGGCCGAATACCTCCCCCACCAGTCCCAGGTCCTTCCGGGAGTAGAACAGGCCGTCGTTATTGATCACGATACCGCAGCTTTCCTGCCCCCGGTGCTGGAGGGCATATAAGCCATAGTAGGCAAGCTGAGGGGCATTAAAGGTCTGAGAAGAAATGGCGCCAAAAACGCCGCATTCCTCATGAAGATTGCTCATCTTTATCATTCTTTCTGCAAAAAGCAAACATTAGAATATACCAAAATTCCCCTGATCTCCCTTTGCCGAGAAGGGACGATAGGAAAGCGAGACAGAAGCCCCCCTCCCTGGCCAGGATCATAAGCAAAGGCTTGAAACCAAAAGAGCAGCCTCGTCCTAAAAAAGAACAATTGTTTCACGTGAAACATTTTAGCCTTTGCCGGAGTACCTTAACGCAGCCTGAATAAACCCGCTGAACAAGGGGTGGGGCCGGTTTGGCCTGCTTTTAAACTCAGGGTGATACTGCACCCCAATAAAAAAGTCCCTGTCACTCAATTCCACTGTCTCCACCAGCCTGCCATCCGGGGACGTCCCGCTTAACGTAAGCCCGTGCCCTGTAAGCAGCTCCCGGTACCGGTTATTCACCTCATACCGGTGCCGGTGCCGCTCACTGATACAGGTGCTTCCATACAGCTCCGCCAGCCGGGTGCCGGGCGCAATCTCGCAGGGGTATGCTCCCAGCCGCAGGGTGCCGCCCATCTCCACCTCAGTGCTTTGCCCGGGCATAAAATCAATCACCTTATGGGCGCATTGCTCGTTAAACTCGCCGGAATCCGCCTCGGCCAAGCCTGCCACATGGCGGGCAAACTCAATTACCGCCACCTGCATCCCCAGGCAGATGCCAAAGTAAGGCGCCCGGTTTTCTCTGGCATATCGGGCGGCGGCAATCATCCCCTCAATGCCCCGGCTGCCAAAGCCCCCCGGCACCAGAATGCCGTCCACAGAACCCAGCAGCTCCCGGCAGTTTTCCGTCGTAATGCTTTCGGAATCAATCCACTGAATTTCCACCCTGGCGCGGTTGGCAAAGCCCCCATGGCGCAGCGCTTCCGCCACCGAGAGATAAGCGTCATGCAGCCCCACATACTTGCCCACCAGCCCAATTTTTACAGGACGTCCCGCAAGCCTGCTATTCTCCAGCATCGCCTTCCATCCGGCCAAATCCGGGGCAGGCGCCGTAAGCCCAAGCTCTCTGCACACCACTGTGGAAAAGTTGGCTTTTTCCAGCATCAAAGGGGCCTCATACAGGCTGGGTATAGTGATATTCTCAATCACGCAGTCCGGCTTTACATTACAAAAAAGAGCAATTTTTTGAAAAATCTCCTTCTCCAACGGCTCATCACATCGCAGCACTATCAGATTAGGGTGAATCCCCATTCCCTGCAGCTCTTTTACCGAGTGCTGGGTGGGCTTTGATTTATGCTCATTGGAGCCCTGCAGATAAGGCACCAGCGTTACATGGATAAACAGGCTGTTCTCCCGCCCGGCCTCCAAAGAAATCTGCCTGGCCGCCTCCAAAAAAGGCTGGGACTCCATATCCCCAATCGTCCCCCCGATTTCGGTAATCACCACATCAGCGCCGGTTTTTTCCCCCAGGCTGTACACAAAGGCCTTAATCTCGTTGGTAATATGGGGAATTACCTGCACTGTAGAGCCTAAGTACTCCCCCCGGCGCTCCTTGTTCAGCACCTGCCAGTACACCTTGCCCGCCGTCAGGTTGGAAAACTGGTTCAGGTCCTCGTCAATAAAGCGCTCGTAATGGCCTAAATCCAGGTCAGTCTCGGTGCCGTCGTCGGTCACATACACCTCCCCATGCTGATAGGGGCTCATGGTGCCGGGGTCCACATTGATGTACGGGTCCAGCTTTTGAGCGGCTACCTTTAAGCCCCTGGCCTTCAGCAGCCTGCCCAGGCTGGCGGCGGTAATCCCCTTGCCCAGGCCGGAAACCACGCCGCCGGTTACAAAAATATACTTTCTCATTTTTTAGCCCTCTTTCTAAAGCGCTTTGCAGTGTGCTATAACATTACTTTACCGGTCTCTATTCTTTTTGGGGACGTAACTGCAGGCCCGCAGCTTTATGCCTGCAGTTACGTCCCAAAAAAGCGAGAAAACCCATGCAAAAACGCCCCGATTTTGCTCAAAATGCCGCACAATTTTGAAAAATGGCCGCAAAAAGGGACGGGTATCCCCCAAAAAATACAAAGCCAAAAGGGTGTTCCCCGTCCCAAAACGACGGCGCGTTAATTTACCACTTGATTTCCGCGCCCACCCGGTCAATCCCGTTTAGCAGGGGGCGCACCTTTGCCACAAGATCCTCCGCCTGCCGGGGGCACCGGCCGATATACTGGCCCGGCTCCAAAAGCTGCTCCATCTCCTCCTCTGTCAGGGGGAATTCTTCCCGCTGGGCTAGGCGGAAAAGCAGGTCGCAGGGAGTTCCCTCCTCCTTCATCCGGGTGGAGGCCTCCATGGAGCACTGCCGGATCACCTCATGGAGCTGCTGCCTGTCTCCCCCCCGCTTTACCGCCTCCATCATCAGGTTTTCGGTAGCGATAAAGGGCAGATACTCCCGCACGGTACGCTCCACCACCTTCTCGTTTACGTGCATTCCGTCGGTAACGTTCTGGCAAAGACGCAGCACTGCGTCGGCGCACAAAAAGCCCTCGGGCATAGAGATACGCCGGTTGGCGGAGTCGTCCAAGGTGCGCTCCAGCCACTGGGGGGAGGCGGGCATGGCGGCGTTCAGGCCGTCCGCCATCAGGTAGCGGGCCAAGGAGCAGATCCGCTCGCTGCGCATGGGGTTGCGCTTGTAGGCCATGGCCGAGGAGCCGATCTGGTTCTTCTCAAAGGGCTCCTCCAGCTGCCTGTCATGCTGCAGCAGCCGGATGTCGTTGGCCATTCGGTAGGCACTTTGGGCAATAGAGCCAAGGCAGTTCAGGATACGGCTATCCAGCTTGCGGGGGTAGGTTTGGCCGCATACGTCAAAGCATTCGGTAAAGCCAAAATCTGCGGCAATCATCCGGTTCATCTCGGAGATCTTGGATTCGTCCCCTTCGAACAAGTCCATAAAGCTGGCCTCGGTGCCGGTGGTGCCCCGGCAGCCCAGGAACTTGATGCAGGTAAGCACATAGTCCAGCTCGTTCAGGTCGGTAAGGAAATCCTGCATCCACAGGGTAGCCCGCTTGCCGATTGTAACCAGCTGGGCCGGCTGGTA
This sequence comes from uncultured Oscillospiraceae bacterium, assembly GCA_949741215.1. Classification (GTDB taxonomy): domain Bacteria; phylum Bacillota; class Clostridia; order Oscillospirales; family Ruminococcaceae; genus CATJLA01. The sequence goes on along the minus strand of CATJLA010000080.1, from coordinate 3,067 downwards.
ATGGGTATAGCCCAGGGTGGGGGTAGCACGGTATTTCATGGCAAAATCCGCCAGGTTGGCAATCACCTTCAAAAGCTCTCCCCGGAGGTAGATTAAGCCCTGACGGTAGAGAACCAGGTCGGCGTTGTCTGTCACGTAACAGCTGGTAGCGCCCAGATGGATGATACCCGCCGCCTGAGGGGCCTGCTTGCCATAAGCGTAAATATGGGCCATGACGTCATGCCGGACCTCCTGCTCCCGCTGTTTTACGCAGTCGTAATCAATGGGGGCGTCAGCGGCGGCTTCCAGGGCGGCAACCTGCTCCTTTGTAACAGGCAGGCCCAGTTTATGCTCCGCCCGGGCTAAGGAGACCCACAGCTTCCGCCAGGTGCGGTACCGGGTGTCCGATGAAAACAACTCCAGCATATAAGCGGAGGCATACCGGGAGGACAAAGGGGATTCGTACTGATTGTTCATCTTGGTTTCCTCCTTTTTTATAGCTGACGGATGACGATGCTTTCCCGCTCCGGCCCTACCGAAATATAGCGGACGGGACAGCCGATTTCCCTCTCAATAAACAGCACATAATCCTGTGCGGCCTTGGGGAGATCCTCCCAGCTGCGCACTTTGGAAATATCGCAGTTCCAGCCGGGGAGGGTGGTGTAGACCGGTTTGGCAGCGTCCAGCGCCGCCGGGAACGGAAAGCGCTCGGTCTGCTGCCCGTCCACAAGATAGTGGGTGCATACACGGATTTTATCGAAGCCGCTGAGCACATCCAGCTTGGTAAGGGCAAGCTCGGTGGCGCCCTGCACCTCTACCCCATAGCGGGTGGCTACAATGTCCATAGGGCCTACCCGGCGGGGGCGGCCGGTTTTGGCGCCGTATTCCTGGCCCGCTTGACGTAAAGCTTCCGCTTCGTCCCCGAAAAGCTCGCAGGTAAAGGGGCCCTCCCCCACGCAGGTGGAGTAGGCTTTTACCACGCCCAAAACCTGAGGGATTTTCACGCTGGGGCAGCCGCTGCCGATAGGGGCGTAGGCCGCCGTGGTGTTGGAGGAGGTAGTGTAGGGGTGGATGCCATAGTCCAGATCCCGCAGGGAACCCAGCTGGGCCTCAAACAAAATGCTTTTGCCCTGGGACTGTGCCTGGGCGAGCAAGGCGCCGGTATCGCAGAGGTAGGGTTTTAGCTTATTAGCGAAATTGTTAACCCACTGCTCCAGCCGCTCCATGGTGTAGGCGGGGGCGTTGTACACCCGGGTTAGGATGAGGTTTTTCCACTCCATCAGGTCAGCCAGGTGGGTTTTTAGACGGTCCGGGTAGAGAAGTTCTCCGGCCAGAACGGTTTTCTTCTGGTACTTATCGGAATAAAAGGGGGCGATGCCCTGCTTGGTGGAGCCGAATTTTTTATCGGCCAGGCGCTGTTCCTCCAGCTCGTCCAAATCCCGGTGCCAGGGGAGGAGGAGGGAGGCTCTGTCGCTTATTTTCAAATTCTCCGGAGTAACGGCAACCCCTTTGGACTGCAGCTCCTCTATTTCCTTCAGCAGGTTTTCGGGGTCCAGGGCCACGCCGTTGCCCAGCACGTTTACCACCCCTTTGCGGAAGATGCCTGAGGGCAGCAGGTGGAGGGCGAACTTGCCTTGGTCGTTGATTACAGTATGGCCGGCATTGCCGCCGCCCTGGTAGCGGACCACAAGGTCAAAGTTTTCGGTAAGCAGGTCTACCATTCTGCCCTTGCCTTCGTCGCCCCAATTGATGCCTACGATTGCGCAGTTTGACATTGGTTTCTCTCCTGTTCTTTTCCATTTCATATCAGGAACATTGAAACGGCATTTTTAGCTTTTCCTTTATCATTACTGCCGTCTGTTCCTTCTGTTGGTTCTTTTGCTCTCTCTTACCTTATTCCTTCTCATTGTGGCTGGTTAAGCGGCGCATAATTTCCTGGTAAGCGTCCTCCACGCCGCCCATATCCCGGCGGAAGCGGTCCTTATCCAGCTTTTCTCCGGTGGCGGAATCCCACAGGCGGCAGGTATCCGGGCTGATTTCGTCCGCCAGGACGATACTGCCGTCCTCAAGCCTGCCGAACTCCAGCTTAAAGTCCACCAGCGTCACATTGCAGGACGTCCAGAAAGCCTTTAGCTGCTCGTTTACCGCCAGGGCATACTTACGGATGAGCGCCAGCTCCTCAGGGGTGGCAAGCTTTAAGGCCAGGGCATGGTCGCTGTTCAGGAGGGGGTCGCCCAGGTCGTCGTTTTTATAGGAATACTCCACGGTAGGCTGGGCAAAGGGAGTGCCTTCCTCCACGCCGTACCGCTTGGAGAAGGAGCCGGCCGCAATGTTGCGCACAATGACCTCGAGAGGCACAATCGTCACACGCTTGACGAGGGTTTCTCTGTCGCTGAGCTCCTGCACGTAGTGGGTGGGCACGCCGCCTTTTTCCAGGCGCTGCATCAGACGGTTGCTCATCTGATTGTTGATTACCCCTTTGCCGGTGATGGTGCCCTTTTTCAACCCGTTAAAGGCGGTGGCGTCGTCCTTATAGGAGACGATCAGCAGTTGGGGGTCGTCGGTTTTATAAACCTGCTTGGCCTTGCCCTCGTAAAGCTGTTCTCTTTTTTCCATGGTTTATCGTCCTTTCTTTTTCTCAACAAAACGGAAACCGTGGTGGGCGGTTTCCCCATACCTTTCTATTATAGGCGTTTTTGGGCTGTAAGAAAAGATTTTTTTAGCGGGTTGAAACCGAAAATATTCAGCATTTGCCCCTGTAATTCTGGTTATTTCGACGTGAGTGGGCTTTTGGCCTGGTGTTTTGGCCGCGGTTTTGCCGTTTTAAGGCTTTGCGCACCTTTTACTACTTCCCGCTGTCGCCATAGTTTTTCAGCACCCGTGCCGAAGGGTCATCCACATTGCACCCCTCCCACTCTTGATTGGGCATCCAAAATCCGGGAATCATCTCCCCCTGGCCCGGATAATACTTCTCAAAAAGCTCCCGGTACAAAAGCGACTCTTTAGTGAACGGCTGTGCATAGCCGTATTGTTTTCGTTTTTCATCGAATTCGCTGTCGGTGTACTGCTGTTCCGCATATTCCTTCAA
>CATJLA010000079.1 GCA_949741215.1 uncultured Oscillospiraceae bacterium | reverse complement strand
GCTCAAAAGCATTGCCGAAAGAGGCTTCCCCGTTGGCGTCCAAGCAGCAGGGGACGACAGTGCCGTCACACAAAATACCCAGCATATCCCGGGCACCATAGCACCGGCCAGTGTCCGAGAGAAAGGGGTCTCGGAGGCTTGGCCACTTGAATTTCTCCTCCCAGCTAATAAAAAGGCCCTTGTCCAACGTCACGCTTTTTCCGTGATTCATGGCATCCGGCAGGTTCAAATCAGGACGAAAAAGATCCTGAATCTGCTTTAATACACTCAGGCTTTCGGTATCCAGCCAGCCGCCCTTGCCCATGTTCCACATCCTGTAAACCACAAAAGGGCGCTCCTGCTTCACTGCTGCTTTGCCAAATGATAGTAAATGGTCTAAGTACATTTTGCGTGCGTCGCTGGCCTGCTGTGTATAGCTATGTACCGAAAAATTTACCTGACGCACCGAGGAATTCTCTAACAGCAGATGCCCCTTTTCCCCGATTAAAACACCATTTGTAGTGAGGTTTACATGAAATGCCAGCCGCTTGCAGATATCCAGAATTTCTCCCAGCTGCGGATGCATCAGCGGTTCTCCTTTAACGTGTAAATAGAGAAAATCGGTATATGGTCTTAGCTCTTTTGCTATACTGTCAAACTCCTCGGGAGTCATAATCCGTTTGGGACGGGTCATAGGGGAGCAAAAGCTGCATTGCAGGTTGCATACGTTCAGAATTTCCACATATACTCGCTTAAAGCGCATAATTCCCCTCCCCTCAGAATAAAGTCATCTGGCTGCTTTCCGGCAGGCCCTTCAGCACGCCGGCATTCCGAAGTATCTCGATCACTCCCTTGGAGACGCCGGACCGGGCCGACACATCGTCTACAGAAAGGTACTCCCCTTCCCGGCCAGCCTGCACCAGGTTGTTGGCGGCTGCCTCACCCAAGCCCTTCAGAGCACAGAAGGGCAAACGCAGCTTTCCGTCCTCCGGCTGATAGCGGGTGGCGTCGGACACATATAAGTCAACCGGCAAAAACTCCAGTCCTCGGGCCAGCATTTCATTGACGATCTGCAGCGTGGTGTACTGGTCTTCCTCTTTTACAGTCCGCTCGTTGCCCTTGGATTTCAGCTCCTGCATCTTATAAGTTACCACCGTTTTGCCCCGCACCGCCGATTCCGCATCAAAATCCCCGCCCCGCACGGTAAAAAATGCAGCGTAATACTCCAGCGGCTTGTACAGCTTGTACCATCCCAGCCGTATGGCCGCTATGACGTAAGCGCTGGCATGAGCCTTCGGGAACATATATTTAATCTTATAACAACTTTCAATATACCACTCCGGCACCTGATGCTCCCGCATAGCTTGGAGATGCTCTTCCGTCAACAGCTTGGCGGCAGTGCCTTTTCGAGTAATCTCCATAATTTTGAAAGCCATCTTCGGCTCCAGGCCCTTTTGCAGCAGATAGGTCATAATGCTGTCACGGGTACCAATTACCTCTGAAATGGTACAGGTATGGTTGCGAATCAGCTCCTGGGCATTACCCAGCCAGACGTCAGTGCCATGGGAAAGCCCCGAAATCTGCAATAAATCTGCAAAGGTTTTGGGCTGGGATTCCTCCAGCATTTGACGCACAAAGGGGGTGCCCATTTCCGGCAAAGACAGGCTGCCGGTGTTGCAGTCAATCTCTTCTCGGGTAACACCCAGCGCCTCTGGAGAGGTAAATAAGCTAAACACTTTTGGATCATTCATGGCCACATCCATAACTTTAATCCCGGTCAGGTCCTCCAGATGCTTATATAAGGTAGGCACATCATGGCCCAGAAGGTCCAGCTTCAGGATCGTGTCATGGATCGAATGGAAGTCAAAATGGGTGGTTATAATGCCGGAATCAGCGGAATCAGCCGGATGCTGCACCGGAGAGAAATCATATACCTCATAGTCCCGGGGGACAACCACCATGCCGCCGGGGTGCTGTCCCGTCGTACGCTTGGTACCGGTACAGCCGATGGAAAGCCGCAGCTCCTCCGCCTTGTGGACAATCTTGCCCTGCTCCTCCAAATATTTTTTGACGAAGCCGAAAGCGGTTTTTTCGGCTACAGTCGAAATCGTCCCTGCTTTGAAGACATGTCCGTCGCCGAAAAGCTCTTCCGTGTAGCGGTGGGCGTGGGTTTGATATTCTCCGGAGAAGTTCAGGTCAATATCGGGGGCCTTGTCACCATCGAAGCCCAAAAAGGTTTCAAACGGGATGTTGTGGCCGTCCTGGTTGTACAAAGTGCCGCAGTTGGGGCAGTTTTTCTCCGGAAGGTCAAAGCCGGAGCCGTAGGAACCGTCGGTGATGAACTCACTGTGCTTACATTTGGGGCAAACATAGTGGGGCGGCAGGGGGTTTACCTCCGAGATCCCCGCCATAATCGCCACAAAAGAGGAGCCAACCGAGCCACGGGAGCCCACTAAATAACCGTCCTCTACCGATTTAGCTACCAGCTTTTGCGCTATCATATAAAGCACCGAGAAGCCGTGCTTGATGATGGAGCCCAGTTCCCGGTCCAGCCGTTTTTCCACCAGTTCCGGAAGAGGGTCCCCATAAATTTCCTTGGCCCGATCCCAGGTAATCCGCTGCAAATCCTCCTCCGCTCCCTCAATGGTGGGGGTATAGGTGCCAAAAGGAATGGGACGGATATCGTCAATCAAATCTGCGATCAATTGGGGATTTTTCACCACAACCTCATAGGCTTTTTCCTCCCCAAGGTAGGAGAACTCCTGCAGCATTTCGTCCGTGGTATGGAGGTACAATGGAGCTTGCTGGGCGGCATCGGAGAAGCCCTGACCCGCCATCAAAATCTCCCGGAACTTGCTGTCCTGCTTCTTCAAAAAGTGGACATCTCCGGTAGCTACTACCGGCTTGTTTAGTTTTTCGCCTAATCTTATAACAGTGCGATTAAATTCCCGCAGCTCTTCCTCGTCCTGAACCTTTCCATTACGCACCATAAACTGGTTGTTGCCAATGGGCTGAATCTCCAGATAGTCGTAAAAATCAGCAATTTCCAACAATTCTTCTTCAGGTTTTTTATCAACAATTGCCTGGAACAACTCGCCAGATTCGCAGGCTGAGCCTACTAATAGTCCCTCCCGATACTTTATCAATTGGCTTTTGGGAATCCGGGGACG
>CATJLA010000078.1 GCA_949741215.1 uncultured Oscillospiraceae bacterium | reverse complement strand
TTCTGGGCCTGGCTGAAGCGATGCTTGAGAAAACTCCTCCCGTTTGCTCCTTCCTTTGAGGACGCACTTTGTACCGCTTTTCAACTGTGGTGACTATAAACTTTTTACGTCATCCATTTGACATGAACCTCCTGTATTTTGATGGTGTGGTTGCCAGCCCTTCTCCATTCTACCATACAGGAGGTTCTTCCTTTTGCTAAAGCATTTTTTACCCACCCCCAGTTTAACTGGAGTTTTGTCTTGCTAAAGCGACAAGAAAGAAAAAGCTCCCGGAAAATTCTCCGGGAGCTTTTTTGCCTGAATACAGCGCTTTTTATTTAATTTTTACCGCCTGCATCTGGGCCTTGATGCAAAGCTCGCCGGCCTTGAAGGCATGCTCCTGCGTCATAGCGTTTTCAGTGCGGTTGATGCAGTCCAGGATCAGCTGGCCAAAGAAGGGATAGCCTACCTTTCCATGAAGCTCAAAGTGCTTTTCTCCGCTGCCGTTTACCAGGAACAGGTGGTCGCCTTCATTAGTAGTGGCTACGTTAATGTATTTGCGCATCTCGATATAGCCCTCGGTTCCCAGAATAAAGGTACGGCCATCGCCCCAGGTGCCCAGGCCGTCGGGGGTGAACCAGTCTACCCGGAAGTAGTTGGTAGCGCCGTTATCCGCTACCAGCATAGCGTCGCCAAAGTCATCCAGCTCAGGGTATTCGGGATGGTTATGGTTGGCAATCTGGCTGTGGACAACAGTGGCGTCCTTAGCCCCGGTGTAGTAGAGGAACTGCTCAATCTGGTGGCTGCCGATATCGCAAAGGATACCGCCGTACTTCTCCTTTTTAAAGAACCACTCAGGACGGCTTGCAGCGCCCAAACGGTGGGGCCCCATACCAATTACCTGCAGGACCCGTCCGATAGCGCCCTCTTTGATTAACTGGCCGGCATAAACGGCGCTTTCCACATGGAGGCGCTCGGAGTAGTAAACCATGTACTTCTGGCCGGTGGCCTTGGCCTTGGCACGGGCGGCCTCTACCTGCTCCAAAGTAGTAAAGGGAGCTTTATCGGTAAAATAGTCCTTGCCGGCATCCATTACCTTTAAGCCTAAGGGGCAGCGTTCAGAGGTAACAGCAGCAGCAGCTACCATTTTGATTTCCGGATCCTCCAAGATCTGCTCCAGACTGTTTGCCACCTGCACGCCAGGGTGCCATTTGCAAAAATCCGCTACCTTGGCGGGGTCCGGATCATAGACATACTTTAAGGTTGCGCCGGCCTCGGTTAAGGCGTTGCACATTCCGTTGATATGACCGTGATTCAGTGCAGTGGCTGCAATCATAAACTCGCCGGGCTTGACCACCGGGCAGGGCTTGCCGACGGGGGCATAATTCATTCCGTCTGATTTCTGCATAACGTTCAATCTCTCCTTTTTGCCGACGTAAGCGGCGTTTTTTTCTTATAGCTCTATTTTACACGATTTTGGTAATGGATGCAACCCAGGAATTTACTTTTGGGGCAAAAGTTAGTGTATGCGAAGCAAAAAAGAGGTTCGTCCACCTTCCTGAAAGGTGGTGGGGAGTCCAGAGGGGCAAAGCCCCTTGGTCGCTCCCCGCAGGGAGCGAAATACCCCTCAGCACCCACCCCACTTTCCTCGCCCTGCTCCATTCCGGGGTGGCAAAAGCGCGGGATACTAAAAAAAAGCCCTCCATGCTTAGGAAGGCTTCTCTATGAACGCAAGATAGAAAGTCGGCTGTCCCGTCCCCAAAAAGGACTTACTCAACCCGGAAAACAACCTGCACCTCAGCACTGATGGAGGTGCTGCCCGGACGAATGGAGGTTTTGACGGTGTCTTCCGCTACCGCAATACCGCCGGTAGCAGGGTTATACTCCTTAACAGTGGCAGCAGCACGGCTGGTTTCATCCACCTGCTTTACTTCTACCAAAGCTTTATTGGCAGCGGCAGCTAAGGCTTCCGCCTTTTCCCGGGCGAGGGCAATAGCGTCAGTAAGAGCCTGGTTATATAGCTCATCCCGGTTGCTTACCAGGTACTCAATGCCGTTCAGCTCGTTGGTTCCCGCAGCAATGGCAGCATCGATAGCATCGCCGGCTTTTTCAATATCACGGACGTAAACGGTAAGGTCAGTGCTCATACGGTACCCGTTGCGGTTACCATTGTTGTCGTAACGGTTCCACAGGTTGATGCTGGAGGTCTGCATATCCTTTTCCTCAATGCCAAGCTCCTCCAGGGCGGCAAGGGTGGCGTTGATGGCGGTAGCATTCTCCTCCCTGGCGGCCTCCGGCGTACTGCCCTGAGAAGAAACCCCAATGGATATCTTGGCAACATCCGGGGGAACCTCCAGCTCCATCCGCCCGCTGACGGTGATGGTGTCGTCTTTCTCCCGCTCCTGCTGGAGGTGTACGGTGGTTTCCGTTGGAACAGGAGTGTTACTACTGGCGCAGCCCGCTAAAACCAGGGCCAAACCGGCAGTAAGGGCTAAAACAGCAAGTTTTTTCATAAAAAGCATCTCCTTTTTGTTGGTAGGACGATTGTGCTTGACTCATGTCCTCTTTCTATTATATTAAGTAACGGATTCTGCTGGTTTTATTGCATATGCAGCTAAATAATGCTAATATAGGAATATAAAGAGTTGATTTGTCGTAAATTTGATATCAAGTGAGAGGGCTCTAAGGAAAAACAACCAACATGAAAGTACAAAAGAAAGCGATGGGTTTGCAGAATGAATCAAAAAGATGGCAGAAAAACAGAAAGGGCAGTTACGTCCAAAGAAAAAAAGGAGGACAAGCAGAAAACTGCCTGCCCGTTAGCAAAAAAATGCGGTGGGTGCCAGCTGCAGAACTTAGAGTACCCTCAGCAGCTTGCCTGGAAACAGCGCCGGGTGGAAAGTCTGGTAGGAAAATTCCACAAAGTAAACCCCATTTTGGGAATGGAACATCCCTACCACTACCGCAATAAGGTACAGGCCGCCTTTGGTATGAACCGGGGCGGCAGGATTATCTCGGGAGTGTATCAGTCCAGTACTCATCGGATTGTTCCGGTAAACAGCTGTATGATTGAGGACACCGTTGCCGACAGTATCATCGTAACCATACGGCGGTTGATGAAGGACTTTAAGATCGCTCCTTATGAGGAGGACTCGGGCCGTGGGCTGCTGCGTCATGTACTGGTGAAGCGGGGCTTTGCTACCGGTCAGGTGATGGTGGTTCTGGTAACAGGCTCCCCTATCCTTCCTGCTAAAAACAATTTGGTAAAAGCGCTGCGGGCGGCTCATCCGGAGATTACTACTATTCTGCAAAATATCAATCCCTACCGCACCAGCCTGGTTTTGGGAGAGAGGGAAACGGTGCTGTTTGGCCCCGGGTATATCGAGGACGAACTGTGCGGGTGTGTTTTCCGCATTTCGGCAAGGTCTTTTTATCAAGTAAATCCTGTTCAGACAGAAGTGCTTTATCGTGCGGCTATCAGGATGGCAGGACTTACCGGGAAAGAAACGGTGATTGACGCCTACTGCGGCATCGGAACCATCGGACTGATTGCCAGCCGCAATGCCATGCGGGTAATCGGCGTGGAACTGAATAAGGACGCTGTTCGAGACGCCATTACCAACGCCAAACGCAATCAGATTGAAAACACCCGGTTTTATCAAGGGGATGCCGGAGAACTTATGATACAGATGGCGTCCCAGGGGGAAAAGGCAGACGTGGTATTTATGGATCCACCCCGTGCAGGCAGCGATGAGGCATTTTTGGGATCTGTGGTGAAGCTTTCGCCCGAAACAGTAGTGTATATTTCCTGCAATCCCGAAACGCTGGCCCGAGATTTGGAACTGCTGGTGAAAAGCGGGTATCGAGTGCAGGAGATTCAGCCGGTGGATATGTTCCCTTGGACGAATCATGTGGAGACGGTTGTACTGCTTTCCCTCTGAATATTAGAGATAACACTCTTATAAGAATCGGATTCAAGGGCGGCAATGTCGCTTGAACTGAGGATATTTTTGTCGATGAAGAGTTTCAGAGCAAGGGTGTAGCCACCAACAGTATTTTACAGGCAGAAAAGATTATTAAGGCAACCCCCGCCTATACTGCCGTCTACTTTGACGTAGTACCCCAAAATACAACTGCGCTGAAGTTGTATTATAAATTAGGTTATAATACATTAAGTCTGTTAACGGTCCGCAAAAATTTTGAGATTAAAAAAAGCGAAAGAAATGCGGATATTTTAGGTATGAATTTCAATCTATAGCTATAAAGGAGCCACAAAAATGACACTTCCAATCCTTAAGCTCTACCCCAACCGCCCAAAAGAAGCCATCGCCATTATGCAGGAAGTCGCCGCCTGGGGCAGATCCCAAGGCTTCCGCATCTGGCCGGAAAACTGGCTCACCTCCGACCAACTGATTACCTCCGAATCACCGCCGGAAAGCTTCTTTCTCGGCACCATCAGCGGCGAGCCTGCCTGCACCTTCATTCTCCAGCAAACCGACCAGGAAAACTGGGGCCCCACCCCGCCTGGCAAGGCGGTCTACCTCCATAAATTCTGTGTACTGCGCCGGTTCGCCCATCAAAATATGACGCAAGCGCTTATCCACGCTCTGCGCCTTTGGTGTCGTCCGTCCGGAACCCAATACATCCGCCTGGATACCGCCTTGGATGAAAAAGTCATACGCAAAATCTACCTTCAGGCCGGCTTCAAAATCGTGGACATTATTGATTACCCCAACGGCCGCTCCCTCGCCCTTTATGAGCTGGAACTATAACAAAGCCTTTCAGACATGACAGCAAACCATATGCCTGCTGTCACGTCCTAAAAATCCCGCTCTACGCTATATAGGTATCGAGCGAGGTTTTTCCATTTTATACAAAAGATAATCATCTTATAAGATTTTTATATTGACATTCTCTGTTTTTCATGATAGCATAATGGCGTTTATATTTTTGTGTTTAATGGAACAACAATAAATAAAAGGAGAGAGCAAATTTATGAAACTGGAAAACAAATCCGTAGTAGTAACCGGCGCTTCCTCTGGCATGGGCAAAGCAATCGTTGAACTTTTCGTTCGGGAGGGCGCCCAGGTAGTGGCCGTTGCCCGGAGAAAAGAACGCCTTGAGGAACTGGCTGCCAGTCTGAAGGATGCCCCCGGCAAAGTAATCCCCTGCGCAGGCGACGTCTCCAAACGGGAGGATTGTGAAGCCATGATTGATCTTGCCGTAAAGGAGTTTGGCAAACTGGATGTCCTGATAAATAACGCCGGTGTTATGGATGACATGGCTCCTATTGCCCAGGCTTCCGATGAAAAGTACGAGTATGTTATGGCTATTAACGTATACGGCCCTATGGCCTCTATGCGCAAAGCCTGCCAGGTCTTCCTAAAACAGGGCAAAGGCGGCAATATTATCAACGTATCCTCGGTAGGCTCTATGCATCAGGCAGCAGGCCCCATTTATGGAGCCTCCAAAGCAGCGCTGAACGCCATGTCCCGCAACACTGCCTATATGTATAAAAAAGAGGGTATCCGCTGTAATGTAATCGCCCCCGGTGCCATCAATACTGAAATCGCTTCCGCTATGGGCCGCCCCAATATGGACGGCTACCAAAAACTGGGTGGCGTGCTCGGCCTGTCCCCCGCCCCCGGTGAGGCCTCTGATATCGCCAATACCGCTCTCTTCCTTGCCAGTGACGACTCTGCCTACATCAGCGGCGTTATTCTTGCGGTAGACGGCGGTTGGACCAGCTTCTAATCTGTTTTATTCAAATTTCCCCGACGAAATCGCCGGCCCGGATTCTCCACACAGGAAATCCGGGCCCTTTCCATTTTTATGCTATCTTTCTACCGCAACCCGGCCTCCAGCCTCTTTTCACCCCCTCTTTTGCGACGTAACTGCAAACTTAAATTTTCTGCACAAAACACCATGCGAGTTTCTGGCTGCGCCGAAAACGTCGATAATCGGTAAATGGAAATTTCCCATATTTTATGCTATTCCCAAAGCCGCAACTTCACCGCCATCCTGTGCTCCGAGCCCGAGAAGGTATGCACCGCCTTTTCCACCACAGCCCAGCTGCTCAGCTTTTCCCTGGAAATCTCAACCTTTAGGCTGCTGCCGCCATAAATCAAAGGGCTGCCCATGCCCTCTATCACTAAATTCTGACTTTCCCGGCAATAAAGCTTCAGCATACTCTGAGCCCGCGCAATCACCTGTGCCTGGTTCAAGTGAGCCGGCGCCTTCTCCTGCAGCACCAAGCAGCCCCAGTTCTCCATGCTCTTCCGATTCTCTGCCTGGGCCAGCACCCGGCTGCCGTTCCCCTTGTCATCCCGCACCAGCCGTATCAGATTATAACTCTGCTCATCCAGCCTCCGCTCCCATTGATATCCGTCAGCTAAACTGCCGTCCCCCAAAACCAACGGCAAAACTGCTTCCTGCTTCTCCACAAGCTCCACAGCCCCGCCGTTATCCCGCAGCAGATACTCCTTTCCGGTCAACAAATTTGTCTCCTCCATGCCATCATACACCATATCCAGCACACTGCGGCTGTCAAACACCTTTTTAGAAAGATTCACCCCAGTCCCTGTCAGCTTTCCCAGCCGGATTCGTCCCCCGCCCGGCACCAGCGCTGCCGCTTCCCGAATCCACTGGTCCAGCGGCTTCTCCTTCCGCACTGCTGAGGCTTTTGCCTTCCAGTACACCAGCTGATCCATACAGTCCCACCGCACCGTCTCTCTGGAAGCCTTCACCCCCACCACATACCCCAAAAATATGCACACCCCATCCCGCACAAATCGGACGGTAGCGCCATTGGGAATCTCCGCCCCTCCCGGCAGCGGCACCGGGCATTGGAACGAAAGCATCGCCGCCCCGCTGTTTTCCAGGCTCTCCAGCCGCACCCAAAAACAAAACTCCTCCAACTCTTGTACCCTGCCGTTCCACTCCGCTGTCAGGCTCATAAGGAAGTCCCCCCTATCGTACCGGCCAAAAGCCCCGCCACATTCTGGTAAAAGGAACCTGCCATCACCGCGCCTCCATTTCCGCCGACCAAAATCCCGGCGGTTTTCATGCTGCCATCCCAAAGTAGAGGGCTCTCTCCCCACGCATCGCCACTTCCCGCTCCGATCAGAGGATTGCTCTTAGGATATTGCACCTCACCATATTTATGCTGAATATCAAAAGCGCTGATACCCCCGCCCAACACCACCTGCTCCGGCGTCGCCGGGTTTCCCGGCCTCGGTATCTCTGCCTCTCCAGTCCACCTCACCGCCGCAGGAACATACTCCATACAACTAACCTCCACCTCATACACACTGGCAAACCGTTCCTTCCGGCTCCAGTCCTCCACCAGCACCTGCTGAGAAAGCTTTACCCCCCGGGAGTACACCACCATCCGCACCGGGTCCTGCCCGTTCAGCATTGCTCCCAGCCTGGCAAACACCATTTCCGCCCGGCTCCATTGCCCCGGCGGGCAGTCCCCCGCATACTGAGCCAGCTCGCACTGAAAGCTCCACCGCTTCGGCTCCCGGTCTCCGGCCCAGGGGTAATTTCCCAGCCCAATGCCGCCGTATACGCGTATCTCCCTGCCGGATTTCTCTTCAAACCACTCCACTCCATAAAAGTGCAGATCATCCAAATAAATCTCATACATCCGTTAAATCCCTCCCTCGCGGCCGGCGGCAATTGCCCGCTGCATCTCCTCGCCAATCTGCCTGATCAGCCTATCCAAATCCGCTTCCTGCCGCAGCTCCACCTTTTCCAGCACTACCTGAACAGCAGGCATTCCACCGTCTTCATTTTTTCCTGCAGCATATCGGGTTTCCTTCCCACGCTCTAATGCGGTATATCTCTCCCGGTTTCTCTGTCGGGGTTTTTCCAAAGTCTCTCTCTCCCGTTCCAAGGCATTCCCGTTTCCGTGCCAATCCGCCCCATTCCAGGACGTAACTGCTCCCAAACGCTTCACGCCTTCTTCCCGGTCTTCCCCTTCCGGCCCATCCTCGCTATTCCGGGTTCCCCTGCCTTCCGGAAGTCCTTTCTCTCTCAAAGCACCACCGTTCCACCCAAAACGTTTTCCCACCTCTGCCACAGCCCTTCCTGCTCCGCTCTCCCGCAAGCTCTCTGCTAAAGGAAGTTTTGTGCCCTTCTGCACATCATTATCCCCCAAAGCCGCCAGCCTCTCCACCCCTTTTTCCTTCAGGACATCGCCATGCTCTCCCACATCGCCAAACCCCTGCGCACCGGGGGAGGTACTCTTGTCCCCCTGCCAAGCCAAAAGCCTTTCCGAGCCTGTCGTCTCCGGCCGATCCCAAACCCCTGTCTTCTCTGCCTTTATTCCGGTGTCTGCCACCATTCCTGCCCAAGAAGTCTTCTTTTTTCTTTTATTCCCGGCTTTTCTTCTTTCCGGCAAAATCTCTCCGGCCTCCGGCTTATCCCAAAGCAGGGGCCATTCCTGCGCCCCAGGCCAAAGGGAATCCCCTTCCACCCAAAGCTCCTCTCGGAACTGCTCCCCCTCCTGCTCTAACTGCTGCCCCATCTCCCCGCCGCCTTTCTTTCTCACTCTCACTGGCTTCTCCCAAAGCCATTCCTGTAGCCTTTCCACAGTATACCTGTCAAAGCCCGAAAAAACTGAACCTCTTTCAAAGCTTTTCTCATTTCTGCCGCCTGTCCCTATATCTCAAAAGCTTTGTTCCTTTTCCTCCAGCCAAATGCTGTCGCTGGCCGCCAAAAAAGCCTGTTCCTCGGTCGAAAGCTCCAAATACCGCCCCGGCAAAACATGATGCTTCTGCAGAGCCAGGTGGGCACGGTAAGCCATGCCTTCCCTGCCCTGCAAAATCAGTTTTTTGCCGCTTGCTCCCTTTTAGCAAAATCCTCATTCAGCTGAAAGTACCGCACATACCCCCGCACCAAAGCCGCCAGCTCCCGATCAGTCAACAGCGCCTTCAAGGCCTGAGCCTCCCCCAAAATCGTCCGCCCCTCCCTGCGGGAAAGCCCCTCCAAAAGAGCAGCGTCCTGCAAGTCCGGGTATACCATAGCCCTGGCCACATAAGCAGTCATAATCTCCGCCGGGTCCTTTCCCCGCAGCTCCCGCTGCAGCTCCAGCCCTTCTGCGGCACTAAGCTCCCGCATCACCCATTCCACCGGCTTCCCATCCTGCACAAATCCCTCACTGTCCGGAAAAACAAACCGAAAATTCTCCTTCCTCTGCGGGAACAAAAACATCTCCAATTCCGTCGGTCCCATGCCATACCTCCTGCAAGCTATTCTGCAAATCCGGAAATCTGCTCAAAGTCGTCAAAAGTAAACCGGGTCGTATAAGCCATCACCTGATCAGAATCATCATCCAAGCTTCCCAAAGCGATATCCTTCAGCACCACTCTTCGCAGCAGCACCTCGTTTTTACCGGCCGAGCTCTCCACAAAGTACTGAATTGTAATCTCCGGATACACCCCTGTCTCCTGATACTGCTTCATCATCTGAATAAAGGTCGAAGAGCACACATAATAGGATAAACTCCCGCTTCCCTCCATTCCCCGCATCATATGCTGTGTCATTCGCTCATTCAAAAACCGTTTGCTTTCCACCACGCCGGAAATAGTACCGGAAATCTTCGCAATTCGAAACACCGGCAGCACCTTACCGCCTAAAGTTACAAATCCATTGCCGTCATGCCCGGTAGGAATCTCCTGTAAATACTGCATACAATCCCTCTTTCCATAAAATCACATTTTCTCTGGGGCCCACGTCCAGTATCCCCGCCATCGCCGCCCGTTTTTTCAGGACGTCCCACCCCGTCCCATTTTCCCGCTTTCTCCCAAGCCTCTTTCCCGTGGGACGTCCCGCCTCTCCAGGTCCCAGCCCCTGCCTAAAAAGCTAATCCGCCTGAACCGTCAAATAAATCTTATCCATAGTATCCGCCACTCGGATACCCACCTTAACAATAACACTGTCCCTGCTCTGGCCTTCCAAAACCTCCACATCACCGGCAGTAAAGCCCTCGATATACCCCTTGTCCAGGTACTGGGCGCCAATCATCTCCGCCACCATACCTTTAATCTGGTTTCTCCCAATCTCACTGTTGCGGATTTTCCCCACTGCCTTCTGCTCCAGCAGGCGGCTCAAATCCTCCACCACTCCATCCAGGGTGCGAATCACCAGGTTCTTGGAAAAATCCTCCGGCTTGCTGTCCGTAAAGGAAACCAAACTGTTCCGATCATACAGCACCATAGCCTGTCCATGGCGCCAAACAAACAGTGTCTCCCCCTTTTTGGTACGGATTTCCTGCTGGCTTCTGCTCAGTCTTGGCAAAACATCGCTCCACCCTTCCACCAGATAATGGGTAGCCGAGCCCTCCTTTCCCAGGCCGGATAAAATCCCGCCTAAAGTAGCACAGGCCTCCTTGGGAGAAAGCCGTACCCCGGCGGAGGTTATCCCACCTACCGTACAGTTGATAATC
>CATJLA010000077.1 GCA_949741215.1 uncultured Oscillospiraceae bacterium | reverse complement strand
GAGGACGAGCACCTGGGCAATCTGATTGGAGAAGATCACCGCCAAACTTTGGTGGACGACATTGAGCTGCTGGACGGCGCCAGCTACGATTTTGATATGGACGCAGTGCGGGAGGGACGTCTCTCGCCGGTATTTTTTGGCTCGGCGCTGACCAACTTTGGGGTGGAGCCTTTTCTGGAAAGCTTTTTGCAGCTGACTCCGCCTCCCCTTTCCCGGGAATCGAACCAGGGGATAATTGATCCCTTCAGCCCGGATTTTTCCGCCTTTGTGTTTAAGATTCAGGCTAATATGAACAAAGCCCACCGGGACAGAATCGCCTTTATGCGCATCTGCTCCGGTCGGTTTGAAAAAGAGATGGAAGTTTATCATCTGCAGGGGGAGAAGAAGCTGCGGCTCTCCCAACCACAGCAGCTGATGGCCCAGGATCGGGAGATTATTGACGAAGCCTATGCCGGTGACATCATTGGTGTATTTGACCCTGGGATCTTTTCTATTGGCGATACCATTTGTATGCCGGGCAAGCAATTTGCCTTCCATGGGATTCCCACCTTTGCGCCGGAGCATTTCGCACGAGTTCGTCAAAAGGATACACTGAAGCGGAAGCAGTTTGTAAAGGGCACTACCCAGATCGCCCAAGAGGGTGCCATTCAGATGTACCATGAGCCTAACACCGGTATGGAGGAAGTGATTGTAGGGGTGGTAGGCACCCTGCAGTTTGAGGTACTGGAATACCGGCTGAAAAACGAGTACAATGTGGACATTGAGATGAACCAGCTGCCCTACCAGTATATCCGGTGGGTGGGAAATTCAGAGCTTGAGCCGAAAAAGCTGAACCTGACTTCTGATACCAAGGTTGTGCAGGATTTTAAGGGACGGTATTTGCTGTTGTTTACCAACAGCTGGAACATTAACTGGGCGCTTGAGAAAAACGAGGGTTTGATTTTAGAGGAAATCGGCCACGCGGAGTGATAACAGTAAAAACCGGGCTTCTCCTATAGGGAAAAGCCCGGTTTTTGTATTTGAATGCCCTGAGCGCAATCGGCTCGCCATTTGCTCTCTTGTCCTGTATAAAAGGGTTAGGGGGACGTAACTGCTTATTCGGCGCTTTTCCGTTTCTTTAAGCCGTCAAAAAACAGGGGGGTACCGCCGGTGTGAATAAACAGCACATTTTTGCCCTGAATGCCCTTTTGGGAGAGATACTGGTCCATGCCGGTAAAAGCCTTGCCGGTATAGGTTTCGTCTAAGGGAATTCCGTAATTTTTCAGCACATAATCCACAGTGGCAATAATTTCCGGGCTGCTTTTCGCATAGCCTCCGGCCCTGTAGTCGTCCAGGAAAACAGTGGCGGCCTCTATCTGCTCATCAGTGGCACGGTCTCCCATATAATCCTTTATGCTGCCCAGCACTTTATTTCTGCCCTTGGGGTTTGGGCGGGAAATGCTGATGCCGATAATCTCCCGGGTATTTTCCTCGCCGGAAAGCAGCTGCCCGCATACCAGGCCAGCATGGGTAGTGCCGGTACCGGAGGCAAAAAAGATGTAATCCAAATGGGTGTTTTCTTCCCGCTCCCACTCCTGAATTTCCTGATAACAGCGGACATAAGCCTCGGTACCGATATTACCGTGCCCGCCGCCGTAGATAAAGTAGGGCTTTTTGCCTGCCTGCCGCAGTTCTTCCAGTTTCGCTTCAATGGTATCGTGAACCTCTGTAACCGGGACAGTGGTAATCTCAGCGCCAAACATATCCATCAACTGGCTGTTAAAGGTAGGCTCCGAGGCCTCCAGAGGAGAGATGATATGACAGGAGATCTTTCTTGCAACGCACATATTTGCCACAATCCGGCAATGGTTGGAGCTCCCGCTGCCATAGGTAACCAGACTGTCATAGCCGCCTTCGTCAACCTCCTGGAAGAACAGCACTGCTTTTCTCGCCTTATTGCCGCCAAAGGAGAAGGGCAGCAGGTCGTCCCTTTTCATATACAGATGATTCCCGTGAAATTCGCCCAGATCCTGTACAACTGTTTTCATACATTTCAACCTCGTTTTCACTCATGATTATGTGAGATACGCTTTTAGCTGTCCAATTCCAAATTGGACATTTTACTTTACCATATTATAGCACAAAAGCCTCCCTGCATCAATATAAAACTGGGTAGTACGGAGCTTGATTGTTCCGCAAATATATCGTTAATCCGTAGTTTTCAAAGATCATACAGGTCTTTTTACTTTTCGCCTCAGGGCCCGAAATACGTCTAAAAAAGCGCCAGTGCTTCTCAAGCCTCTATAGTCACGCTTCCGGCCCGTTTTTTACAGGACGTCGTTTAGCCCCATGTTTTTTTCAGTCTATAAACTCTGTGGATCATCTTGGGAATTTTTCCTGCAGTACTTGAACAACCGAAATGTTTTCTGTATAGCAGGAACAGATGACGCAGACTGTCGTATTGCGGAGTTAGCATCCCGCTTGGATGACGTCAACGCCAGTATTGATGAGGTTGTATAATTATCCGAGAGAAGAAAATACATTTTAGGTTTGTCCGCTGTTGTTTCTCTCTCAATTCCAAACCGAATGAACAGTTTGGCAAAATAGTACTCATTGGCGCGAACCCTTGTCTTTTGCATATTACAGACATACTTCGCTCGTTGGAAGTTGGTGCTTATATCTGCCGCATCATAACTGAAGCCTTGACATTGAGGGCACCCCTGTGCGATTGGGCAGCGGGAACATTCATCATCGTCCTGATACCTGGCAGAGGAACCATAAATGGCCTGACCAAGTCCATGTTAATACCTTCCTGAATCGTTCCTGATGGCAATTCAGAGAATAATCCTTGTATCGTACACAAGGGTAAACTTTTCCCTCTGGACTTAAAGCCATCATTTTTTCCGCTCCACAGTAAGCGTTATCCCGCTGTTCCTCCGGCAGATAACCGCCTATAGAGTCAAAAAAAATGTACAGTAGTACTTACCAAAAATACTGATTTCCGTAATAACAAAATCAAACAACGATATTTGAATCATGTATTTCCCCTTGACAACAGGTTTAGAACGAAAAAATCCACAGCAATATTCCAATCGTTCCTGCAAGGAACGTACCTACACTATTTACTATTCACTATTACTTTTTACTTAAAAATTAGCTTTGTCTCCCCAAGAGGAGCGGCAAAAAGGCTCAATGCCAATTAAAAGTCAAAATTCCCTATTGACAATTCTGTATATCTAGTATATACTGTATATATCAAATATAGACAGTTGAAGGGTGGGCTGCACTTTTGGAAATTGTGATCCATAATGGTACCAGTCAGGCAATTTACCAGCAAATTTATAACCAGATAAAGGAGCAGGTGCTTTCCAACAAATTAACCGAGGGGGAGCTGCTGCCTTCTATCCGGGTGCTGGCAAAGGAGCTACGGGTAAGCGTGATCACCACCAAGCGGGCCTATGAGGAGCTGGAACGGGACGGGTTTATTTTAACCACCGCCGGCAAAGGCAGCTTTGTGGCCCGGCGTAATCCGGAGCTGGTGCGGGAGGAGAGGTTGAAGGAAATTGAGGGGCATATCGGTGAGATTTTGCGGCTGGCCAAAAGCGGCGGGATCTCTGTAGAGGAAGTTTTTGAAATATTCCGGGTAATGGAGGAGGAGCTTTGATGAGAAACGCCATTGAAGTAAAAGGGCTTACCAAAAGCTATAAGGACTTTTGCCTGCAGGACGTCACACTGGCTTTGCCCAGCGGAAGCATTTTGGGGCTGGTGGGAGAAAACGGCGCCGGAAAAACCACGCTGATCCAGCTGATTATGAACACCCTTGGGAGGGATGCGGGCGAGATTGCTGTGTTGGGGGAGGATAACCAATCCCCGGAATTTTTAGAGGTAAAGGAGCAAATTGGGATTGTGCTGGACGAGGCGTACTTCCCGCAGATACTTACCGCTAAAAATGTAAACAGATTACTGAAATACAGCTATAAAAATTGGCAGGAGGAGCAGTTTTACAGCTATCTGCACCGGTTTGGGCTGCCGGAAAACAAGCCGTTTAAGGATTTCTCTCGAGGAATGAAGATGAAGCTTGCGATTGCAACGGCACTTTCCCATCAGCCTAAGCTGTTAATTTTGGACGAGGCTACCAGCGGGCTGGACCCGTTGATCCGGGATGAAATTGTAGATCTGTTTTACGATTTTACCAGGGAGGAGGATCATTCGGTGCTGATTTCTTCCCATATTGTAAGCGATTTGGAGAAAATTTGCGATTACATTGCGTTTCTCCACAAGGGGCGGCTGATTTTGATGGAGGAGAAGGACAAGCTGCTGGAGGATTATGCCGTGGTGCGGGCCACATCGGAGCAGCTCGTTAAAATAGAGGCGAGAAAGATTTTAGGCAGAAAAAAAGCCGACCACTGGACCGACTGCCTAATGAAGCGGGAGAATGTTCCCCAGGGGCTGGAGCCGGAGCGGACGACCATTGAGGAAATTATTTTGTTGATGGGAAGGGAGGCACAGACCAAATGAAAGGGCTGCTGCTGAAGGATTTAACCGTGTTAATGAAGCAAACCAGGATTTTTTTAATTTTGATGGCAGGGTTCTGTTGTATCCCCAGAAATTTGTTTTTTCCCTGCTTTGTAGTGCTTTATACAGGGATGCTGGTAATCTCCTCCATGAGCTTTGATGAAGGCTCCAAATGGAGCCTGATGGCAGCTATGATGCCCTACTCTCCCACAGCGTTGGTGATGGAAAAATATGTGCTGGGGCTGCTTTTGGTGGGCATTGCCGGCGCATGGGGGCTTTTGGCTCAAAGCATTTTTGCCGGCCAGGATATTTTGGTTACCGCCTTTGGAATTGGAGCCGCCGTTTGTGTGACATTACTGCTGCTTTCAATACAGGTGCCGCTGATGCACCGGTTTGGGGTGGAAAAAGCCCGGCTGATTATCATTTTAGGTTGCGGCGCCCTGGGTGCGGGCAGCGCCCTGCTGGGGAACCTTGTGGATAACCTGGACATCATTGCCGATGCCCCCTGGATGCGTTATGTGGCATTTTTGCTGCCGGCGGCCACAGTGGTGTGCCTGGGAATTTCGGTATGGGTATCCGTCCGGCTGTACCGGAGGAAGATAAAAAAAGGGCTGCTATAGCCTTTGGGACGTCCTGCAGGCGGGTAATTTGCTGCATTTAGGATAGCATTTACTGGCTGATCATCTCTCCAAGCTGTTTTTTCTCAAAAATAAAGTGCGCCGGAAGCTAATTTCTGCCTCCGGCGCACTTTATTGAGAGCCTGTAAAACACAAAGCGCAGTCTTTGTCCCTAAAAGAAAGCTAAATGAACCGCTTGAATTTTAACACCTTGTACTGATGTCCGTCCCGTGTGTCGTTTTTATAAATATGAGTGAAAGGCTGAAATCCAAAGGAGCGGGCCAGAGCCTTGGAAGCCTCGTTTACCTCCCGGGTGGAGTAAACAAACTCGGTGGCGTTGTACCGTGCCTTGCAGTATTCCAACAAGCACTGGACGATCTGCCGGCCATAGCCTTTGCCTACATACGCCGGCCCCAGGCAAATGCCTGTTTCCTGGCAGATGTGAGGGGGGTTCATCTGCTCCACCCCTGCAAATCCGATGGCCTCTCCTGTGGCCTTTTCGTACACCAGGTAGGTGTCGTGATCCTTTTGGAACTCAATAGTTCGCAGAATCCGCTCCCTGGCCTCCTCCTCGCTTTGAGTAAGCGTCCATGTCATGTAGCGGGCGCTCTCCCAATGGCTCCACACGTTGCGGTACATGGCCTCCCAGTCCTCATATTTGGCTTTATCCAGCCTCAGGTCTTTGGTTTCCAGCATGGTATCCCTCCCTATAGCCCTTGTTTTTGGGACGTAACTGCAGCCCTCTTGCTTACCGCCTAAATATGCAAGCCCTTTTGGGCAATCAGGCAGTACCAGTCCGCCGCTTCCGGTACAACGCCCTTTTCCCGGGCGGGGAAGCAGGTAATCTCCGGTTCTCCATACCCCAGGCACTGCAATTTGTTCAGCAGGATGTCCCGACGGATGGGGATATAATGCTCCTCAAAGAACTCCCGCTGAAAAATCCGGTTGTCCTGTTCCAAAGCGTACAGCAAATGAAAGGTCATGGTGTTATCCTCATGGTAATCCCACACCTGGACCAGGTTAACCCGGGTTTCTCCGTTGAAAAAGGGAGGATAAAGGTAAAAACGGGGCTTTTCCAGCAAGATTTTGTCCCAGTTGCGCGTATCAAAGTACAGATACCCTCCGGGGCGTACCAAAGCGTCCATCTGCTCCAGGGTTTTCAGCACATCCGCGTTGCTTACATAGGGCAGCGAGTTGCCGGTACTGGCAACGCAGTCAAACTGTTTGGCAAAGTGGGAGGCCACTTCCCGAAAGTCGCAGCATTCCAGCGTAATGGCAAGCCCTCTGTCCGCCGCCTTTTTTCGGCAGTTTTCCAGCATGGCTGCGCTTAGATCCGAGCCGGAAAGCTCAACTCCCAGTTCCGCCGCGGGAAGAGTTACATTGCCGGTACCAACGCTTACGTCCAAAAGGGTACGCACCTGTTTGCCGGCCAGTATAGTTTCCCAATGGGTTTTACAGACGTTGCGCCTGCTGTCGTTTTCCAGCAGATCATAAATGTCCGCCCGGTTATATAAGCTTGCCATAGGAATTGCCCTCCTTTTCCTCACTTCGCAAAAAAGCCGCCTGCCGGAAAAACCGGAGGCGGCTTTCGTCCGCTGATTATTTACAGCCGATAGGTTATATATCAGTTGAAAATGGCCTGCTCAGTGTCCTTATCGAACACATGGATCTTGTTTATATCCACAGCTACCTTGATGGTATCGCCAACACGGGCAGTGGTTTTAGGATCAACACGGGCAGTAATGGGAGCTCCGTCACAGGTCAGATACAGATAGGTTTCAGCACCCATCATTTCAGTAACCTCTACATGGCACTCCAGCACACCAGTGGTAGCGGCAGACAGATGCTCGGCATCGTCATACAGGTTTTCAGGACGAACGCCCAGAGTAACAGCCTTGCCGTTATAATCCTTGATCTTGGAAGCCTTGATTTTGCTTTCAGGAACTTCGATTTCAAAAGTACCGAATTTGATAACAGCCTTCTCGCCCTTTACCTCAACAGTAGCGTCGATAAAGTTCATTTGAGGGGATCCGATAAAGCCTGCTACAAAGATATTGCAGGGCTTCTCATACAGAGCCTGGGGATTATCAACCTGCTGAATAAAGCCGTCCTTCATAACTACGATTCTGTCACCCATGGTCATAGCCTCTACCTGGTCATGGGTTACGTAAATGAAGGTGGTGCCCAAGCGCTTATGGAGCTTAGCCAGCTCGGTTCTCATCTGAGCACGGAGCTTAGCGTCCAGATTGGAAAGAGGCTCGTCAAGCAGGAATACCTGAGGCTCACGGACGATAGCACGGCCCAGAGCAACACGCTGACGCTGACCGCCGGAAAGCGCCTTGGGCTTTCTGTCCAACAAATGGGTAATATCCAGGATTCTGGCTGCTTCTTCTACCCTCTTTTTAATCTCTTCCTTGGGAGTTTTTCTCAGCTTCAGGCCGAAAGCCATGTTCTCAAATACAGTCATATGAGGATACAGAGCATAGTTCTGGAACACCATCGCGATATCTCTGTCCTTAGGGGCAACGTCGTTAACCAAACGGTCGCCGATGTACAGCTCGCCTTCGGAGATCTCCTCCAAGCCGGCGATCATACGCAGGGTAGTGGACTTACCACAACCGGAAGGACCTACCAGAATAATAAATTCCTTATCAGCGATGTCCAGGCAAAAATCGGTTACAGCGGTAACGCCGCCGGCGTATCTTTTGTAGATGTTTTTGAGGGATAAGCTAGCCATAATATTACCTCCTGATTTTAATTTCAACTGTATTGGCGTCTTATATCAGCCTGCCCAAAACAGTCAAATTGTCTATTCATATAATATCAAATCGCGCACAACTGAGCAAGTCTCTTTATATCCAAACTTTTTTAAGATTCTTTATCAAATCTTGCTAATTGAAAAAGCCAACGACGTTTTTTTGTGCAATTTTACAATGACTGCAATTTTTTTTGCCAAACACTAAAAATTTTTATTATAGTTCTTAAGTTTGTGATTATAATCTTAATTTTTTTGCAAAATCTATAATAAACTATCATTATTGCATAAAATTTTACGGTTATTTTTGTGTCAAGAACCCCCTTTTTGAAGCATTTCCAATTCCTGGAATGTAAGTTCCCGGCAAGCCCCGGAAATTAGATTTTCGTCCAGTTTTAGTTCGCCGATCTGCACCCGTTTTAGACTCAGGACCTTTCGTCCGCAAGCGGAAAACATCCGTTTTATCTGGTGGTACATTCCCTCCCGAATCACTACCAGCACCGCCGGCTGGCTGGGGTAATCAGGCAGCTCCTCCACCGAAGCGGGAAGGCATTGCCGTTCGGCGTCCAAAAACATGCCTGCCTCAAACCGCTGCCGCAGCAAAGGGTCGATCGGCTGATCCAACACCGCCACATAGCTTTTGGGCACATGGCTTTTGGGGGATAAGATCCGATGAGCCAGCACCCCGTCGTCAGTCAGCAGCACAAAGCCTTCCGTATCCTTATCCAGCCGCCCGGCAGGGAAAAGCCCGCTGCGCTTAAGCTGCTCCGGAACCAGATCCACCACTGTGGGAAACCGGTTATCCCTGGCGGCGCTTACCACCCCTTTGGGCTTGTTGAGCATCAGATACAAATGCTTGCGAAACCGCAGCTCCTTCCCATTTACCAGCAGGACATCCTGCTCCGGATCCACTTTTTGCTCCCCGTTTTTAGCAGGGAGCCCGTTTACGGCAACCAATCCCCGGGCGATCAGCTTTTTTACCTCACTGCGGCTTAAACTGCCCTGCCCGGCAATCAGCTTATCCAAACGCTGCAGCTCTCCCATAAAGGCCTCCCTCCCTTTTATTACTGATTATACACGCTTTTGCAAAAAATGGGAAGACGAAAGTTTTAAGGCAGCCATTTAAGCGGCATTTTTGCCAAAAAACAGGCTGCCCCTTTTCCACCGTCGCTAAAAAGGATAGGAAACCCCTGCCAACCTGCCCGTAAATTTGTGCAGGCTGTGTAAAAGGCCCGGCAAAATAAAGCTTTCGCGACGTCGCGCAGGTTGGAGGCCTTAACGCTTTTTGGAAGGCTGCCCGCTTTCAGGACGTCACCGGGAAAAGGGCATAGCTTTTTACCGGTTCTCCAGGCCGGGCGTAGGCCAGGTCTCCGCCGATGATTTTGCCCTCCAGCACCAACAAAGTGGCAAGCCTTGGAGGATCGTCGGCAGTTTCGTAAAGATAGCGGGTAATCTCCTGCCCCCGGTAGGGGGTTAAATCCAACCCCTGGGCCTGCTGCAGCCGGTTGTATTCCTCAAACAGGGTGTCAAATTCATAGGGCACCATTACGGTACCCTGCTCCAGCGGCTGCTCCCCGGGGGCAAGCACCAGCCCCAGCCCTGCCAAAATTTTCTGCCGCTGGCCTTCGGTTTCCGCCTCCAGCTGGTTTGGGCTTCCTATGCTCATCAAAGCTGTTTGTTGCTCCGCCGGCTTCTGCAGGGACATCCAGCCCGCCCAGGCCCCTGCCGCCAGGGCCAGCCCCATAAGGGCGGGGAGCCATCGCCTCTTTTTTAGACGGATGGTCATAGCTACCATACTTTTCCCCTCATTTCTGTTAAAAATTTTTGCTGCAAAGATAGGAAATTTACAACAAATCTGCTATAATATATGTATGTAAGTGGTTTTTCATTATTGTTGACCCGGCAGTTTTGGTGCGGCCCGCCGCAGGATACTGCCCTTATCACACATTTGGAAATGGAGAATGGTTCATGGATTTTGCCAAAAAGCTCCGTACTCTGCGCCGGAAATTGATCCGGTTTCAGGGCTCGCCGCTGGTAATTACCGCCGCGGTTACCCTGCTGTGCATCTTTATCGCCCTGGTGATTTCCTGGGTATATCCTGCCAGCCGGAGAGATGTGCTGATTCCGGAGCTTTCGGCCGGCCAGCTGTTTTCCCCCTCCACCTACCGAACCATTGCCGAAGCGGCAGGGGAGCCGGCGGAGTGGTATCTTTATTCCATTCCGGAGGTGAAAAGCAGCCGGGAAGGGGATCTGCTTTCGCTGCATCTTCAGCTGGCGGAGAAAAAAGGTTCCCGGGAGCTGCAGCTCTGGAACCTGTGGTATGAGTGTTCAGAGGATAGCGAGGGCGTTGGTTTTCTCCGGTTTTCCAGAGAGCAGGGCTCTTTTTCCCTGCGGGATTTGGGCTTTTCCTTTGGGGATCTGTTCCCCTGTGACGCTGCTTCCTATAAAAATCTGGCCAACCTGCCGCTGCAGTACCTGGCGGAAAAGCGGGAGCTTGGCGTGCAGGATTATTTCCGGCTCCGCTCGGTCTCCAAGGTGGCGCTGCGCAATCAAAGCTTTTCCTCCTGGTTGAGTGAGACGGTGGTGCAGGGGGTGTGGGTTTCTCTCAGCGGCAGCTGCTCCCTGATTGACCACAGCTTTACTCCCACTGGCAATTATCTTACTCTGGAGTGCACCCCCATGCTTGCCGAAGAAGGCGGCGGCAAGCAGCTGAGCTATAGCGGAACTCGGGAGTTTTTAGTGCTTTTGG
>CATJLA010000076.1 GCA_949741215.1 uncultured Oscillospiraceae bacterium | reverse complement strand
GGAGAGCCGGATACATCGAGAGGTGTAAGTCCGGTTCGGAGGGGAGTTCTCGGAAACCTGCCATAGTGATATGGTAAGGCGTCGGGTTCTTACCCTACAGATAGCTTATGACCGCTTTATAAGCCGGTAATAAAACAATTTGCCCACTGCATTTTAACAATCCACGGCGTCCCTTTGGCTAACAGGGGGACGCCGGCTGTTTATTGCGAACAAAAGACGCTGTGAGAATAAAAGAAAGGAAAATCGATATGTGTGAACAGATATGGCTGCACAAACCGGGCAAAAAGTGGGATGATGGATTGTCCATTGGCAACGGTCGTCTTGGTGCGATGGTGCTTGGCACCGTAGAGGAGGAAGTTATCCCCCTTAATGAGGAAACAATCTGGTATGGCGGGCCGCTGCAGAGGGAAAACCCGGATGCCGCCCGGAATATTAAACGGATTCGAACGCTGCTTTGGGAGGGCCAGGTAGAGGAGGCCTCTTTTCTGGCAAAGGCGGCCATGAACTCCACCCCTAAATACCTCTCGCCCTATGTTCCCGCAGGAGATATTCGCATCGGCTTTTTAGGGCACCGCGGAAAGGTGGAAAACTATTGCCGCAGCCTCTCCCTTTCACAGGCGCTGGCAAAGGTTTCCTACACAATGGACGTGGCTGCCTATGAGCGTGCCTACTTCGTAAGCAGGGCCTGCAATGTAATTGCTGTCCGGCTGACCGGCGAAAAGCCGTTGACAATAGGGGCAAATCTCAACCGCCGCCCCTTTGAGCAGCATACCGGCAGACTGGATGAGAACACTGTGTTTATAGAAGGACGCTGCGGTGAGGACGGTGTTCGATATTTTGGGGCTGCACGTGTCGTCTGCGCTGATGGAGAAACGCAGACCATGGGGGACTACCTTATTGCCCGGCAGTCGAAAAATATTACGATATATATTTCCTTTGCTACTGACTTTGGCGGACAAACAGACTACAAGCAGCAGTGCGTCAGCTGCCTTGACCGCGCGCAGGAGAAGGGTTACCAGCAGCTGCTTGGGGAACATCTGCGTGACTGGGAAAAGCTTTATGGCCGCGTTCACCTCTCGTTGGGGGTTGACCTGCCGGCGCTTCCCACTGACCAGCTGCTGCAGCAGGCGCGCAATGGGGGCGACATCCGCGCTCTTTCGGTACTGCTCTTTCATTTTGGACGGTATATGCTGATTGCAAGCTCCTATAGCTGCCAACTTCCCGCAACACTGCAGGGAATTTGGAACGGGAACCATACCCCGGCATGGGAATCAAAATACACTATCAATATCAATACCGAAATGAACTACTGGCCGGCTGAGAGCTGCGCGCTGCCGGAATGCCACCTGCCGCTGTTTGACCTGGTGGAACGGATGGCCCGGAGAGGCAAATACACCGCACGCACCGTTTACGGCTGCTCAGGCTTTGTGGCGCATCATAACACCAATATCTGGGCCGACACAGCTATTGAAGGGGTTCTCGATGCGTCGCCTATTTGGCCGATGGGCGGGGCGTGGCTGTCATTACATTTTTATGAGCACTTTCTCTTTACCCAGGACAAGGAGTTTTTGCGTTTGAGGGCGCTGCCTGTCCTGCGGGAGGCGGTTACCTTTTTCTGCCAATATTTAACCCCTGCGGCGGACGGCACACTGCAAAGCGGCCCCTCTATTTCGCCGGAAAACACCTATATTTCGGCGACAGGACAGCTCGGTTCGCTGTGCATGGCCCCAACGATGGATTCTCAAATTATACGGGAGCTGTTTACCTATTATCTGGCGGGCTGTAAGCAGTTAGGCATTGAGGAGGAGCTCTGTACACAGGCACAAGAGGTGCTGAGAAAGCTTCCCCCAACCGAAATAGGGCCGGATGGTCGCATCCGCGAGTGGCATGAGGATGTACAGGAGGTAGAACCGGGGCACCGGCACATTTCCCATCTGTTTGGCCTCTATCCCGGAACGCAGATAACAAAGGAAACCCCCACCCTTTTCGAGGCGGCAAAGAAAACCCTTGACTACCGGCTGAAGCATGGCGGCGGACATACCGGCTGGAGCCGTGCCTGGATCATCTGTATGTATGCACGCCTGTGTGACGGGGCGGAGGCGGGACGTCACCTGCGGGCACTGTTGGAAAAATCCATACAGGATAATCTGCTTGACAGCCATCCGCCGTTTCAGATCGACGGAAATTTTGGCTTTACGGCGGGAGTTGTCGAAATTCTTGTTCAGTCCCACACCCATTATATTGAGCTGCTTCCGGCCCTGCCGCCCGACTGGCGGGAAGGCGAGGTTTCCGGCATACGGCTGCGCGGCGGTATAGAAGCAGCTTTTAGCTGGGATAACGGCGAGCTTTCGAAAGCTGTGTTTACTGCGACAAAGGATCAGCGTATGGAGGTGTACTGTGGCGGGAGGAAGGCGGAACTGGCACTTATAGCCGGGCAGCCTGTCCAACTAACGCCAGGGATGCTGAAAAGCCTGTAAATTTTTACAATGGTACGCCTTTGGCCGTAATTGGAATATCGCTGAGAATACCGGTTGTTCTCTTTTGGGGAAATAGCTTTGCTTTTGGCAAAAAATGTTTCACGTGAAACAATTGTTCTTTTTGGGCGAAGAAAATGCTCAAGCTGGGGCTTTCGCCATATTCATGTTGCCTGGTGATATTGCCCACTAAGCACCATTGCCATTCTTGCGCGGTGGTGCTCTTCTTTTTTCTCTTTCCATAGGTAGCTATCCCCCATCTTGTGATGTTCTGATTTTATCAATGGATGCCGCAGGAGCAAGGGCTTGCAGGACGTCCTGCAAAATAGTGCAAAATTCATAATTCAGTTACAATTAGGGCGGGGATTTCCTCTATAATAAAAATAAATAGATTGAACAGCGGGAGCGAGTTTGAAAATAAGGATGATATCATGAACAAAATTCTGATTGAGAAGATCAAGGAATCCCTTAGCTCGGTTTTGCCCATCACCTTTATTGTGCTGTTTCTCAGCGTTACCATTACGCCTATGCCGCTGGGGACGTTAGTGCTCTTTTTAACCGGCGCGGTGCTGCTGATTCTGGGCACAGCCTTTTTCTCTTTGGGTACCGATACGGCTATGATCCCTATGGGCGACGGTATTGGCGCCCAGCTGCTTAAAACAAAAAATATCTGGGCGGTTTTGGGGATTACCCTTTTGATCGGCGTACTGATTACCTTAGCGGAGCCCGATTTGCAGGTGCTGGCCGGCCAGGTGCCCTCTATCCCCAATATGACACTGGTTTTGACGGTGGCGCTGGGGGTTGGCATCTTTTTTGTAATTGCCATGCTGCGTACCCTGTTTAAGATTAAGCTTTCCCGGCTGCTGTGGGTGTTTTATCTGCTGGTGTTTGTGCTTTCCGCCTTTATACCCAACGAATTTGTTTCGGTAGCCTTTGACAGCGGCGGGGGGACTACCGGGCCCATTACCGTCCCCTTTATTATGGCTTTGGGTATTGGTTTGGCTTCTATCCGCGGTGATAGGAATGCTCAGGACGACAGCTTTGGCTTGATTGCTTTGTGCAGCATTGGGCCGATTTTGGCGGTGCTGCTGCTGGGTATTGTATACGGCAACCTGGAGGCGGGTTATACCCCTGTGGTGGCTCCGCAGGTGGGGGATACCCGGCAGCTGGCGGCGGTTTTTGTAAAGGCGCTGCCCAGCTACATAAAAGAGGTGGTTTCCGCGCTGATTCCCATTATTGTGTTCTGCACGATTTTTCAGCTGATTTTCCGCCGGTTTAACAAGCGGCAGCTGGAGCGGATTTGTGTCGGCTTTTTGTATACTTTTATTGGGTTAGCATTATTCCTGACAGGAGTAAACGTTGGATTTATGCCTGCTGGTTATTTTTTGGGAGAGGAGCTGGCTTCCAGCAGTGCCAAATGGCTGCTGGTGCCGTTGGGGATGCTGATTGGCTACTTTTTGGTAACGGCGGAGCCTGCGGTGCATGTGCTGAACAAGCAGGTGGAAACAATTACCAACGGTGGTGTTACCCAAAAGGCCATGATGCTTAGCCTTTCTATCGGCGTAGGCCTTTCGGTGGGGCTTTCGATGCTGCGGGTGCTTACGGGGCTTTCCATTTACTGGCTGCTGATCCCCGGCTATGGTATTGCCCTGTTGCTGACGCTGTTTGTGCCTAAAACCTTTACCGGTATCGCTTTTGACTCCGGCGGGGTGGCAAGCGGCCCTATGACCACTACCTTTTTGCTGCCCTTTGCCATGGGCGCCTGTGAGGCGGTGGGAGGCAATATTTTAACGGACGCTTTTGGTATTGTGGCTATGGTTGCCATGACGCCACTGATTACTATCCAGCTTTTGGGTGTGCTTTACAGCCGCAAACAGGCAGTGCCTGTCCCCGTGCCTGCCGCTGTGGTTGCTGAGGCTGAGGAAGAAGAGGACGAGATCCTTGAAATTTAGGGAGGTAGCTTCCATATGAGTGAAAAACAGCCCGATCGGGGCACTGTTTCTATGGTGGTTTCGATTGTGGATAAGGGTAAAAGCGAAAAGGTACTGCAGGTTTGCCAGAGGCATTCGGTGTTCCATCATATCTCACTTGCCCATGGAACAGCCCGTACTGAGCTGTTAAGCCTGCTGGGCCTGGGGGAAACCCCGAAGGAAATGGTATTCTGCCTGACCCCTGGGGAGCAGGTGGGATGCCAGCTGACATTGCTGGCAGAAAAGCTGGGGATGCGCTACCCCGGCAAGGGTGTGGCTTTTGCGGTGCCGCTGAACGGGATTGGCAGCAGGGCCTACAACGCTTTGAGCATGGAAACAAAGGAGGGTTCCCCCATGGAGGAAAAGAAGCAGGAGCTGAGCTTTGACGGCCAGCATGACCTGGTAATCGCGGTGGTTAACCAGGGGTATACTGATTTGATAATGGACGCAGCCCGAAAGGCGGGCGCCAAGGGCGGCACGGTAATACACGCCCGTGGGGTGCTGAACGAGGAGGCTGCCCAGTTTTTGGGCATTTCGGTTCATGCGGAACGGGAGATGCTGTTTTTGGTGGTGCAAAGCGATATTAAGCAGGCGGTAATGCAGGCGATCAACAAGGAAGCAGGCTTAAAAACCATGGGCAACGGGATTGTGTTCTCCATGCCGGTGAGCCAGGCGATTGGGCTGGCTGAGCCGTTTTAATTATAGGCAGTTGCTGGGACGGGATTGCTGCGGGATGCTTTCCAAAAAAAGTTTGGGGCATACCGGAGCTGTCACGTCCCTGATAATAAGGAAGGGTTGGCGAAGATACACATGAAAAGATGGTGCGCGGTTTTTTTGGCGATATTTTGCACTGCCTGCACCCTGTTTACCGGGGTGACTGCGTCCGATTGGGACTGCGGCGGCCTTATAGGGGCATTGTTTGGGGAGTTTTCCTTTTTTATGCAGGGGGAAGCTGCTCCGGCGGGATCCGGGACGGCAGAGGGCTTGCCTGCGGGGCAGCAGGAGTCGGTGTTCCGTCATATTGTTGTGGAGGGCCAGGGGCCTATGGGGCTTTCTCTGGAACGGACAGACGCCACTGTGCCCAGCTTTTCTCTGGAAAATCTGGAGCACCCGGAGGAGTGCACTGTTACAATGGAAACGGTGGGGGACATGCTACATATTACGGTAGAAGCGCCCCTGCGGGAGGATGGAATCTTTGTTAGTTTTGATGAGGAGCAGCGACAAAACGTGGCGCGGGTTTTCCTCCCGGATAGGGAGTACGCCAGTTTTGCGGTGAATCTTCAGGAAATGTCTCTGCATACCCAGGACTTTGACGCCCCCATGAGCATAACTGCGGAAAATAGCGGGGTTTGCCTGCAGGACAGCCAGCTTTTCCGGGGGAGCTGTTCTTTGAACGTGGATACCGGCCCGGTTTCTATAAAGGCGGATTCTATTCAAAAGGAGATTGCCGCTATGGTGACAAGCGGCCCTATTTCCGTAGAGGCGGATACCCTTGGGGGCGAGGTGAAGCTCCGGGTTACAAACGGGCCGGTTTCCCTTAAGGCAGCTGTGATAGAGGGCGATGTTAGTGCTGATGTGGTAAACGGCCCGCTTTCGATGCGGTTTGAGCAGGAGCCTGTCAACCTGTACTTGGATACCACCGACTGTAAAATGGGGGCAAGACTGCCGGAAACATGGTCGTCCGTTTACCAAATTGGCAATGGGCTGCCTCGGGTTACGCTCAGCTGCAAAAACGGGCCGGTTTCGGTTACGGTGGAGAAGTAGGCCCGCTGCCGTTTTTGTTGCCATAGGGTGTTTTGGGGACGGAACTGCTGCCGAGGGCTTTTAGCTATATGAGGGAAGCAAAGTGCAAAAATGACAGAAGAAAAGGAGATTTTTGATGAAAAAGTATGCTGCGGTGCTGCTGACGGCGGCTTGCTTACTGTTTGGGGGATGCTCTCAAACTCAGGGGGAGGTTGACCAGGCCAGCCAGGAGGTTCCTGCGGATTACGGGCAGGTTATAGAGCTTGCAAAAGCGGAATTTGAAGCGGTTTTTGCGGAGTTTGCAGAGCTGAAGATCGAGCAGACCGCCACCATGGTTCGTGCGGACGATTCAAACCAGATTGTAGTACAGTTTACCTATTCCTCTGCCAATGGGGATGGGGTATATGGCTTTGAGTACCGAAAGGACCAAAACGGAACCCCTGAGCTATTGCACCAGGGGGAGGCCGTTGACCAAGAGATTTTGCTGCAGTAAAGGGCACAAAAAAACGAACAAATCCTTTGGCAGTACGGCAGGATTCGTTCGTTTTTTTGCGTTTACGATGCAGAAAGCTATTTCAAAAACCTGGCAACAACAATACCCTCTGCAACAACATTACAATCGCTCCTTTCGGGAGCGTTCCTACCTTCTTCACTATTCACTCTTCCCTCTTACTTAAACTCCATGTATTTTACAAGACCATTGGGTAACTTCCAGCCTCAGTACTGCTACAGAGCTTAACAGCTGTGGTTGGAAGCTCCAGCTTTCCTGCCCGGAGTAATGGGCCATGATTTTTTGCAGGGCGTGAGCCTTTTCCTCCAGAGAGGGGAGCAGGGTAAGGGTTCCCTTACCCATAATGCTTTTGTACAGGCAGGTGAACTGGCAGGCGGTTTCCCCCGACTGGATTTGAACGGCGGTATCCAGCTCAAAGGTGGCGGTGAGGGCCTGCCCCCGGGCGGTTTGCTGTTGGATCAGACTGATTTTACGCCCCTCACAGGCGGAATGAAAGTACAAGATGAGCCGCCCGCTTTGCAGTTCATAGCCAAAGCTTAAAGGGATAATATAGGCCTCGTTATTTTCAGTAAGCCCTAAACGGCAGACAGGACAGCTCTCTAAAATTTTTAGCATTTGGGAAAAGTCGGTGATTTCTCGGTCTTTTCTTCTCATATATGTGGGTCCTCCTGTTCAGTACGCTGCCCCGCTGGAGGGCAGGGCGGCAGGATGTCCGAAAAATAATATTCTGCAAGTTTTGCTTGGCTGGTTCGATGATTTTCCCCGATGCCTGAGACACAGGGGAGCTGTTACGTCCACTGGAGAAAAAGACGCTTTGCGGTGTGGGCCTCCGCTTTGGGAATGGGACGGATTTCACCATGTTCCTCCACAAAAAGAGTAAACGGAACCGGAACTAAATTGCGTAGGACAATAACCTGCTCCACCGTTTTTCGGTTATATCCGTCAAAAAGAATGGCGATTTTGGCGGCGTTCAGTTCGTTGGCTTTCTTGATACTCCAGTGCTTTTTCCAAAAGGTGCAAACCAGCAGCTCCGGGCAGTCGATTTGGGAGGAAAAGGGGATGGCGTCCTCAAAAAAGAGGCCTTGGTCCCCAAGGATTTCCAGGGGCCAGTCGTTTTGAATTCTGGAATGGGCAGCAAGCTCGTAGCCCAAGGATTCGGGAGTACTGTATTCCCGGGGGATCTCCTCCAGAACGGCGGCGGCCAAAGCGGTGAACAAGCGGCGGGCCTCCAGCAAATTGGGGGTACGGGCGGCAAGCTCCTGCTCTTTGCGGTTTTCCTCCTGCATTTTTCGCAGGACCTGCTCCGCGATTACCTGTGTGGCCCGTTTGACCAGAGACGGCCGGTGAGGGATGATACTGATGACAACCGCCTGAGTTTGCCGCTTCCGCGACGTCCTTTGAGTGGGCTGCGGGGCGGGAGAGAAATTGTCCTCATAAATGCGGAAGTAGATTAGGTTTGGGGTTTCCAGGTCCTCCCCGGCAATAGCGGCACGGGTGTAAGGGATGGAAAAGGCGGGCAGCTGGGCGCAAATGTTCCGCAGCTGCTGGGAGAGGATTTCTCTAATCAAAGTATGCGTTTGCTGTTTGGGGGATTGAGACTTCAGCTGTTCTGTCTGCCAGGGCTTGCTCTCTACAGGAAAGCGGTAGAATTCCGGTTCATTGTAGGCATTCGCGTCAAAGGAGACGTCGATACAATAGTGCTTGCCGGCATTGGGGGAAAGGGCCAGCTCGGCAAGCTTTTCTCCGATTTTGCAGGGAAGCTGGGTGTCATAAATAGAGGTATCCAGGGCAAATTGGCACAGGTAGGTTTTTTCGGGCCGTTCGTATTGTGGGGTGGGGGTGGTGTCCATACTGATGACCTCGCTTTGCGTTTAGTTTGCCGGAATAGCTCTATTGTATCATAATCTGACGAAAAAAGGAGTTCTTTTCCAAAATTTTTCCATATTGCTATGCAAAAAACAGGGGGCTCCTTGGGGGACAGTCCCGGTTTTGGGGGATATGCGCATTGTGGAATGGTTTTCAGCCTGCGGTTTTGCAGTGATATTTCTTTTATCGTCTGTTAAGTATTCAGAATTGTCTGCAACTTTCCAAGACAAGAATAATGCGAGGGTCGATGCAGCTTAACGCCGCGTTGACCCTCGCTTAAAATGTTTTCTTACGTCAGCGCTCCATAATAGATGGTTCTTTGTTTTGCCCTCGGCGCAACTGCCTGCATGCACTGACAAAACTGACACCGCTGAAGCTGCGGTGTCAGTTCATCGATTAATTCTCTTTGCTGCAATAATGTCTCTTTTTGTTTGGAGAGTTTATTTCACAGCATAGCCCATTGCTTCAATCTGTGCCTTACTGCTGTGGTTAGATAAGAAGTAAAGCCCAGCCACAACCACCATAAGCACAGCAAAGCTAACCCAAGCCAGCTGATAAGTTCCTGTTACGTCAAAGATAAAAGCAGCTACCGTAGGCCCAATAATCTGCCCCACATTGCCCGCCATGTTCATCCAGCCGCTCATAACGCCATATTCCTTGTCTCCAAAGTTATGAGAGGTGATGAGGAAGGGAATAACCGAAGGTACAGCGCCGCCAATCATGTAAAGGGGAATCATCACAGTAGAAAAGCTCATGTTTACAGCACTCATTGCCAAGCATACAAACACGCCGGCATAAAACAGAGGAGCAATCACCGACGTCCGCTTAATGTGCAAAACGTCAGACAATACACCCAACAGGAACTTGCCCAGCACCAAAGTGCCCAGAGCACCGGAGTAGATAGCAGCGGCGGCAGCGCTGTCACCACCGTTGATGTCAGTGAAGTAAGCCTTACAGTGGTAGGAGAATGCGGACGCACCAATCATAGTAACCAGACCTGCAAACCACTGGAACCACCAGCGACTGGTTTTCAGGGCCTGCTGGCCAGTGATGCCGGCCTTTTGGGCAGGAACAGCATTTACACTAACTTCACTGGGCTCAGGATCTCCCACACGGGTCTCAAAGCCTTTATCAGCAGGCATACTCACCACCAGTAAGGCTATCGGAATCATGATGGCGTTGATCAGCGCCATGGCCAAATAGCCTGTGCGCCAACCGTAGTTGGAAATCACCGAGGTAACCACATTAATCCAGACTAAAGCGCCTGCACCGCTGCCCAGCATAGCAATGGACATCGCTGTGCCCTTAATCTTAGGGCCAAACCAGTTGCTTACCATAATGGTAGAAGGCAGGTTGGTAGCGCCAGCCCAGCCAAGGCCCTGCAGGGCAGCCAGCACATAAAGCTGCCACAAGGAGGTACAGCGGGACATAAGCACATAGCACAGGCTGGTTAAAGCTACACAGCCCACCAGCACCCACTTTACGGGGTACTTCTTATAAATTTTGCCAATAAGCGCCGAACATAACAGCATGGTAATCGTCATCAGGGTATTGGTTTGGGTATAAGCGGTACGGGTAATGTTCAGTTCTTGAGTAAGCGGCTCCAAAAACAGAGGCGCACAGTTGACCTTAACAACATAGCAAATGAACATAGGCATAAACGCACAGACTAAAACAATCCAGCCATAGTAGAATCTGCCGTTAACCTTAAAAATGTTCTTGTTCATGTAAAAGGTCCTCCTCTCCTATGTAAAATGTGTCCTTTTGCGACCGTCTTATTTTATCACAGCTTTTTAGAAAAGGCAATGTGATAATTAACAAATTGTTAATTTTTTGGTAAAGCTTTTCTTATATATTTGTCTAAAAATCTGTTATTTTCAAAAAATCCATCTTCAGCTGTATTTACAAAAAAAGAGAAATGGAGTATGATGAAACCAGTGTAGTTGTCTTCTTTTTACAGCTGACTTGCTACATGGATTTTCTGTTTTTTATACCCTATTATACTATTTTGGGACAAAGGAGTTGTATTTCCCATGAAGAATTATTTTGATGTCAGCGGCAAAAACGCTATTGTCACAGGTGCTTCCTCCGGCTTGGGCCGCCAGTTCGCTATCTGCCTTGCCGAACAAGGCGCTAATGTTGCAATTATGGCTCGTCGGGTAGAAAAGCTGGAAGAGGTAAAAAAAGAAGTAGAGGCCTACGGCGTCAAGTGCGTCGTCTGCCCCTGTGACGTAACCGACACTCAGCAGATTAAGGAGGCTGTGGAAAAGGCCGCCAAGGAGCTGGGCCGGGTAGATATCCTTATTAACAACGCTGCTGCCGGCTTTGCCACCCCTGTTGTGGAGACTACTGATGAAACCTGGGAACGTGTCATCAACACAAACGTCAACGGCGTATTTTATTTTGCCCGTGAGGTTGGCAAGATCATGCTGGCACAAAACTATGGCAAAATTATCAATATCGGTTCCTTCCATTGCCAGGTTACCATGAACGGTGTGCCTCGTTCCGGTTACTCCACCGCCAAAGGTGCGGTTTATATGATGACAAAGGCCCTGGCCGCTGAATGGGCCAAGCACGGTATTACCGTTAACACCCTGGGCCCCGGCTATTTTGCCAGCGAAATGAGCGATAAGGTTGCCGACGAAAAATATGAGAGCGGCATCCGGAACAACTGCCCCATGGGCCGCCGCGGCAAACCCGGCGAGCTTAACGGCGCTATGTTGTATCTGGCGTCCGACGCTTCCAGCTATGTTACCGGCCAGCTTTTGCTGGTAGACGGTGGCTGGACTATTGTATAATCCCCTGTTTTTCTTTATTATTTAATAGCGAATTTGACTATGCTTGTCTTTCGCTCCGGCAGAATACCCGGTCGGAGGAAGGCAGGCATAGCCTTTTTAATGAGGTGATCATCATGGGGTCGGATATCCTTGGTCTGGTCATTTTAGGTGTATGTGTGGTGTTATTTCTTACGGAGTGGCTCCCGTTGGCTGCTACTGGCTGCTTGGGCTGTCTTCTTATGGTTTTGCTGGGTGTGGATAGCTTTCAAAGCGTTTTCTCCGGTTTTTCCAACAGCATCGTCCTTTTAATGGCCAGTACAATGATTGTAGGCATTGCTATGTTTCAAACCGGCGCTGCTCAAATTATAGGACGAGCTGTAATTCGTTGGTCTAAAGGCAACGAGAGGGTCTTCCTTGCCGTAAGTTGTGTGCTTACGGGTCTGTCCTCTATGTTTTTGGCCAATACGGCCCTTCTCTCTGCCTATATTCCGATTATTGACAGCGTATGCACCAGTTCAAAGAATATGAAACGCCGGAACCTGACCCTGCCTATTTCTTGCGCTATCATGTTTGGCGGAGCCAGCACTCTTATTGGCTGTACCCCTCAGCTTACTGCCAACGGGCTTATGAGTAAGATGGTAGGTCAGGAAATGACAATGTGGTCGCTGACGGGACCGGGATTGTGTTTGTTCGCGCTTTTTCTGATTTTTGCCATAACCTGGGGATACCGTAGCAGCCAGCGAATTTGGGGCCAGCGGCCTGAAGAGGTTATGAGCCTTGAGGAGGAAAAGCGGGCGGTAGAGAACAACAGCGGGAATAAACAGAAGCTGGTTATCATGTTTGTCATTTTGGCCTTGATGATTTTTTCTTATGTTTTTTCTTTTCTGCCCACAGTAGAAACGGCCATGTGTGCTGCTATGCTTTGTGTCCTTACCAGATGCTGCCGGGTAAGTGATATCGTCAAAAAACTGCACTGGGAATCTGTGATATTTTTGGCTACCTGTCTTGGCCTTGCGGAGGGGCTTACCTCTGCGGGGTCAGGGGACCTGATCGGTCAACTGGTGTCCTCCGCATTAGGAAATGTAGCCTCCCCTATGATCATTTTCAGTGTTCTGGTTTTTTTAACCTTGTTTATCAGTCAGTTTATTACCAACTCTACTGCGCTTATTGTGGTTCTGCCTGTAGCCTTCTCCCTGTGCGGACAGTATGGCTTCCAATATATGCCCTTTTGCATAGGCATCACTTTGGCCGCCAGCATCGCCTGCTGCACCCCCTTGGCAGCTGCACAAATTACTATGACGCAAGTAGCAGGCTATGAATTCTCTGATTATCTCAAATACGGCTGGAGTCTCACTTTAATTGGCTATTTGGGGATTCTTGTCTTTGTGCCATTGTTCTTTCCGCTGGTATAGACATCTCTAAGGGCATTTTGTCGCCTTTTGCCCCTCTATTGGAGGCCAGATCGCCCTGTTTATATTCACAACCTGAGGGCTGTAGGTTCTAATTCTGCCTCCGCAGCCATTCTGGAAGAATGTTTTTATCCGGTTTTGAGGTAGAATAAAAAGAAAGAACAGGCTTAATGAGCCAGTATGTGGGTAAATACAATATAGAAAATCGTATTATATATTATGTATAATTGATGCAATAGAATATAATATTCCTTCTGAACAAATTATAGGGCTTATTAATCAACTATACTATTACAGCGAAACGAGGATCTTTGATATAAAATGCAAAGAAACTGGAAAAAGATGAATTTGAGATTT
The DNA here is from genome assembly GCA_949741215.1 of uncultured Oscillospiraceae bacterium. GTDB lineage: Bacteria > Bacillota > Clostridia > Oscillospirales > Ruminococcaceae > CATJLA01. The sequence continues at coordinate 543 of CATJLA010000076.1, read as the reverse complement.
TGACAGAGAAATTATCAAAGATTTTAAATAACAACCTTGATTATCTCTAAAAAGCCTTGAAATACAGGCGCTTTCTCGGATATGGACAAGGAATTTACTACCGATTTACTACTTTTGAGGAAAGAGCCTTGATTGCGCAACACCGCAAAAGCCGGACGCCCGGAGAGGGCGGCACACAGATAGCCCCCATACCATGACAATTTCATACACCGACCATGACGATGTTTCTTCACTCCCAACAACGGGGAGAAAAGGGATGCCATTTTTTTGCATAAAGGCGCTTTTGCGCCTGTTGCATTGCCCTCTTGTTACGCAGTAAGGGCATAAGAAGCCTTGCGCATGCGGCTTTTCAGGCGCGGTTTTGGCGAGGCAGGGTGTTTATACCTGACCTCTCAAAATCGCGCTTCTACTACGTAACAGATCTACCGCAAAGGAGTATCACACTATGGCAGTTTTCCGCGTGGAGTGCAACCGTGGCTACACCGTCATGTCAAACCACCATCTGCGCAATAAAGAGCTGTCCCTAAAGGCAAAGGGGCGGCT
>CATJLA010000075.1 GCA_949741215.1 uncultured Oscillospiraceae bacterium | reverse complement strand
GCTGGACGGCAAGTATGACTCTGTAGACAAGACCATTGCAGTAAACGGAATTAAGCACCTGACCAGCTACGTAGTAGCGTCCGAGGAACTTACCGAGGAAGAGCCTGAGGAAGAGGACAGCAGCAGTTCCGCGCCTACTGATGAAGTACCGAGTACCCCTGCGAATCCCTCCACCGGGAGCCCTGTAAGGAAGGGACGGAAGGAATAGGGGAGAACTGCCGTTTGGGCTGGATCCTTACAAAAAAATGGATCTTCCCGCTCGGTTAAGGTTATGCCCTTAAAACTCTAACTTGCGCTTACGTCGTAAAGAAAAAGCAAAGCCTGCCCGGATTATAGGGCAGGCCAGACTTGTTGCCTTATGCTTAGAACGCGCCGGTACCAGGGTTGCTGGGCTGGTTAGTACCGTTGTTGCCATTGTTGGAGTTGGAGCTGTCTTCTTCCATGTCGTCCACGGCCAGCTCCTCAGAAGCTACCACATAGCTGGTAAGATACTTCACGCCGGTAACGGTGATGGTCTCGTCAATAGAGTCGTACTTACCGTTCAAGCGGGTAAGCTTATTGCCGTCCATCTCGTACACCTCGGTATCCGCACCATTGATAGCGTTAAAGGTAAGGGTACCGTTGTTGTTAAACCGGTTTGCGCCGGAGTTCTGCGCCCGGAAGGTGATGAACTGAAAATCAACATCCGGGTAGGTGTTGGTTACGCTCTGTACTTCATCCAGGCTGTAGGCTAAGTTTACGTCGCTCTGAGTAGAACCGATCTTTACCTCGTAGGAAAGAGCCCCGCCAAAGTTAAAGCGAACGGTATCACTGTCGTCCGAGTTGGAGAACAGCTCCTCGCCACGGGCAATAACCTGCTTCTCTGCAACCTCAGGGATAGAGATGGTAATATCATTGCCGTAGGAAGCAATGTCCTTATACCCGGCAGTAATCCGGAAGGCATTCATGGAAAGGGTATCACCCTTCTTCATTACAATCTTGTTTCCTTCTTTGACGTCAGTGTACTGGGAAGTTGTGTCGTTATAATACACGTCCTTCCGGGCAGTAATGCTGATTCTCATCTGCGCGCTTACGTCCTTGGTACTCCAGGTATCCTTAAAACGAACAGAGAGCACAGCCTTCTGGGTGTCGTCCACGTTTCTTACCTTAACGGTAGGCTGGGTTTCCAGGTTGCTCTTACCGTCCGACACATAGACGTTAAAGGTAACCAGGCCGTTTTCTCTCAAATCGGCCAGCTGCTCAGAGGTAAACTTGGAACCGGAATTCTCGTCCTCATAACCAAAAGCAAACTCCGGTACCGAAACCTCGTAGTAGATCTCTGTACCAATCAGCTGGCTTCTACTAATCATAGAGTCAGAAACGCCGGTAGAGTCCCCGATGCCGTTCTCACCGGGCTGGTAGTCCTTTGCAAAAGCCACGGCGGAAACGCTCATGGCCATGGCGGCTGCCAAAACGGAAGCTAAAGTTTTTTTCATAGGTATTCCTCCTAATTCCGGGGATTGTTTCAGTAGCCTGTAAGCTAACTGTCATCCCGCTCCCCTTTTTGCGGAATGAATCTGCAATTCGAATAGCTATTAACAATTTGTAATAAATCGTCCTCACCACAAGCTGTTTGTACAAACTGTCTGTCTCTTGTGGCTTTGGAAGAAAATCGTTATATTCACCGTTTTTTCTCCCGACCACGCCATTAGTATAGCTCACAGCTCGAAAAATACAAAACTCTTTTTATCCCTTATTTGTAATAATTTTGTAATTATCTTGCTGTCGTTTCCTTTTCTGGATAGCTCCGGGCAAACTGCTTTCAGATTCTGCAAGAACTGTCTTTTTTTCTCATAATCAAGAGCATTCTTTGACTAAACTGCAAATATTTTCTTTTTTGTGGACGAAACAGCCAACCAATCGTCCTCACACTCGAATAAACATCCACACCATACTTAAAAATAAGGAAAGCATTTTTATTTTACCCAATATTTATTCAAGATCAGCCGATCAAACATTTCCACTGCAACATTCGAATCGCTCCCACAAGGAGCGTACCTACACTATTCACTATTCACTCTACCTTCTTCCTTAAAAAAATCATTGACATACGTTGTTCTACAAGTTATAATGTTGTCATACAACTATTGCAGACGAAAGAAAGGCGGTTATAACTTATGGATTCCATTGTAAACGGTGTACAAAACGCCCCCCATCGGGCGCTGTATAACGCTTTGGGCTTTACCCGGGAGGAAATGCGCCGGCCTATGATCGGCATTGTCAGCTCCCAAAACGACATTGTCCCCGGCCACATGAACCTGGATAAAATTGTGGAAGCAGTAAAGCTGGGGGTTGCCATGGCTGGCGGCACACCGGTAGTATTCCCCGCTATTGCCGTGTGTGACGGCATCGCTATGGGCCACCAGGGAATGAAATACTCTCTGGTTACCCGGGATTTAATTGCCGACTCTACCGAAGCCATGACCCTTGCCCACGGCCTGGACGGCCTGGTAATGGTGCCAAACTGTGATAAAAACGTTCCCGGCCTGCTGATGGCCGCCGCCCGGATGAACCTGCCCACTATTTTTGTAAGCGGCGGGCCTATGCTTGCGGGCACCGTGGATGGGAAAAAGGTAAGCTTCTCCGCAGCGTCAGAGGCGGTGGGCGCTTATATTGCCGGCAAAATACCCGACGAAAAGCTGCTGGAATTTGAGGAAAAAACCTGCCCCACCTGTGGCTCCTGCTCCGGCATGTACACCGCCAACTCCATGAACTGTTTGACTGAAGTGCTGGGTATGGGCCTGCCGGGCAACGGCACCATCCCCGCTGTGTATTCTGAGAGAATCCGCCTGGCCAAGCATGCCGGTATGCAGATTATGGAGCTTTTGCGCAAAAACATCCGTCCCCGGGACGTCATGACCGAAGGAGCCTTCCGCAACGCCCTTACCATGGATATGGCTCTGGGCTGCAGTACCAACAGTATGCTGCACCTGCCGGCTATTGCCCATGAGGCAGGCATTGAGCTGAATGTGGACATGGCAAACGACATCAGCGACAAAACCCCTAACCTGTGCCACTTGGCTCCCGCAGGCCCTCATCATATGGAGGACTTGTACGAGGCCGGCGGCGTGTATGCAGTGATGCGCGAAATCAGCTCTTTGGGGCTGCTGGATACCGGCATTATTACCTGTACCGGTAAAACCGTTGGGGAAAATAT
>CATJLA010000074.1 GCA_949741215.1 uncultured Oscillospiraceae bacterium | reverse complement strand
GGAGAACGGCCGTTATTGGCAGGAAACCCTATAGGGTTGAGTATGGAATGAGAACGGGTCACTCTCCGGACTTGTTTACTCATGAAATAGCAATCGAAAAGAGCGGATAGCTTTTAGCTATCCGCTTTTTTTCGTTGCTCGTGTCCACTTTTATCCACTTGTACCCTTAGCTAAGGGGGGTGTGGGGGGATTATTTGTTGCTGTGTAACAAATAATCCCCCCACACGCTGCACCTGACCACAAAAAACGGGAGCCCGAAACCTCGGGCCCCCTGCCGGATATTAATGTAACTGCGAAACTTGGGCATGCGCTTGCGTCCTAAAACTATGCTTTAAGGGCCTGATTTACCGCGCCGATCAACGCCTTTACTGAGGCTGTCATGATGTCGTGGTCGGTGCTTACCGCCCAGCGCAGTTTTCCGCCCTGCATAAAGCCCACGTACGCCGCTGCCAGCGAGGTGCTTCCCTGAGAAAGCGCGTGTTCGGAATAGACAAAATCCTCATAATCCAATCCAAATGTAGCCTTTATTCCGTTGCTGACGGCGTCTAATCTGCCGTTGCCGGTGCTTTCTATTTTAATTTCTTCTATTTTTGAGCCTGTTTTCGTCAAAAATAGGGTGGAATTGACCCCATTTTCACCCAAAATGGCATCAAATTTGTAGGAAAGTAATCTAACAGGAGATTCTATATTGAGATAATTTTCCTCAAACACGGCGAATACTTCTTCTGGCTGCAGCTCCTTGTGGGCATGGTCGGAGACGCTTTTTACCGCATAGCCAAAGGCTTCCCGGATCTTTGGCGGCAGATTATAGCCAAATTTTTGCTCCATCAAATACCCAATGCCGCCCTTGCCGGACTGGCTGTTAATGCGGATAATATCCCCCTCATAGTTGCGTCCAATGTCCTTGGGATCGATCATGAGATAAGGGACATTCCAGTGGGGGCAGTTGTGGTCTTGACGCCAGTGCATCCCCTTCGCAATGGCGTCCTGATGGGAACCGGAGAAGGCAGTGAACACCAATTCACCGGCATATGGCTGCCTTGGCGGGATGGATAATCCGGTGACACGCTCGTAAATTTCTGCCGCCTGCGGGAGATTTTCCAGGCTGAGCTGAGGGTCTACCCCTTGGGCAAACATGTTCAAGGCAATGGTTACAACGTCGGTGTTGCCGGTTCTTTCACCGTTTCCAAATAAGGTTCCTTCTACCCTTTGGGCGCCGGCCAGCATGCCCATTTCAGCGTCTGCAATACCGCAGCCTCTGTCGTTATGCGGGTGTACCGACAAAATCACGTTTTCCCGGTATTTCAGATGTTTGGAGATATACTCCACCTGGCTGGCATACACATGAGGCATGGAGAGCTGCATCGTGGAAGGCAGGTTAATAATTACTGGGGTGGACGGAGTGGGCTGCCAAATCTCCAGCACACGGTTGGAGATTTCCAGCGCGAACTCCATCTCGGTGCCGGTAAAGCTTTCGGGGGAGTACTCGAACCGGAAGTGGCCCGGAGTTTTTGCGGCATATTCCTGAACCAGCCGGGCACCGGTTACCGCGATGTCGATAATTTCTTCCTTGGGCTTTTTGAACACCTGCTCCCGCTGGGCTACCGAGGTGGAGTTATATAGGTGAACAATGGCCTGCTTCACTCCGGACAGGGCCTCAAAGGTTTTTTTGATAATGTGCTCCCGAGACTGGGTAAGCACCTGGACGGTGACGTCCTCCGGGATGAGGTTGCGGTCGATCAGAGCGCGGAGAAATTCAAATTCTGTTTCGGACGCGGCGGGGAAGCCGACTTCAATCTCCTTAAAGCCAATTTGCACCAAATACTGGAAAAATTCCAGCTTTTGCTCCAGGCTCATGGGGATGATCAGTGCTTGGTTGCCATCCCGAAGATCCACGCTGCACCAGATGGGGGCGTGGGTAATGGCGTCTTTTTTGGCCCAGTCATAGCAGGGTTCGGGGGGCATAAAGTAGCCTTTGGCATATTTTTCAACGTTTTTCATGATAGTACCTCCTGGATTTTTTGGAAAAGCAGTTTCCGTATGAAAATGTGTTCAGGAACACTTTTGCTGATAAAAGGGGGAATTCCTCAACAAAGAGGAAACCGTTTAGGGGAGGGCCTGTGTGGGAGCGCGGGAAAAGAAATCGGCTGTCATGTCCTTGAGGGAAAAATAAAAAACCTCCGCCTCTCTTTATTTTGAGAGACGAAGGATATTCTCCTGCGCGGTACCACTCTGCTTACGCCAGTTAGGCGTCACTTTATCAGGCACGCGGGACGTCCTGCAATATGGGAGTTCCTGAATGCCTTTCCCTTATAACGGTGGGATTCCGACGCCCCCTACTGCTGTTTTGCCTGCCGCAATGCGCTGCCCCAACAAAAAACGGGAAGCATGGCGATGTCCTAAAAACAGAAACAGGTTCCGGGGTGCTGCTCCATGGCCAGTTCAGCTTTCTGCTCCAACCGCCTTACAGCTGCCGACGGCTCTCTGAATGGAGGGGGAAAAGCTTACTACTCCACTTCACGCATTTGATTGGATTTTAGTATACTATATGATTTCAGGGTTTGTCAAGAATTTTTTGAGGCTGTTCTTGCAGGAAATGGGGAAAAGGTGTATACTAATTATGAAAAAACGGAGGGTTGGGGCCGGAAGCGTACAAAAATTTTACTGATCTGCATAAAATAATCAGGGGATTCCCATGATTTTATAAAAAAGGAAAGACTTTTCACAGATTTTTAGTTGCAAAAACGCGGTTTTTTTTGTACAATAATGAGAAGGAGTATACATTATTAGTGGGGCTCGGACAACTGACAGAGTCTGCTGTGAAACAGGCTCAGGGTAAAAAGGGGATATTTATATGTCAAACAGATTATTTCAGGGCGTAGTTCATCAAATGCGGGATGCCATTGACAGAGTGATTGGCGTTGTGGATGATACAGCCGCAATTATTGCATGCAGCGACCTGACTAAAGTAGGTGAAAAAAGCGATTATCTGGTGCTGGATTTGAATGAGAACAATGACCTCTTTATTCGGGATGGGTATACCTATAAGCCCTTTGGTACCAGGATGCGGCCTGATTATGCCGTTTTTGTGGAGGGTACTGACGAGATGGCAGCCAAGTTCTGCAATGTGCTGGCCATTTCCCTCTCCAGCATCAAGCAGTATTACGACGAAAAGTATGACCGGAACAACTTTATTAAAAATGTGATTCTGGATAATATTTTGCCCAGTGATATTTATGTGAAATCCAGAGAGCTGCATTTTAATACCGACATCAACCGGGTGGTGTTTTTGATCCGGGTGGTTTCTTCCAATGACATCTCTTCCTTTGATATTATTCAGAATCTGTTCCCGGATAAGCAGAAGGATTTTGTGTTCAGCATCAGCGAAAATGACATTGTGCTGGTGAAGGAGATTAAGTCCGGCATTGAAACCAAGGATTTGGAAAAGCTGGCCCGTTCTATTGTGGACACCCTGGGCAGCGAGTTCTATACCCGGGTGGTTGTGGGCATCGGCACCATTGTGGTGGGTGTGAAAGATTTGGCGAAGTCCTTTAAGGAGGCCCAGGTGGCACTGGAGGTTGGCAAGGTGTTTGATACCGAGAAGCCGATCGTCAGCTACAACAACCTGGGAATTGCCCGGCTGATTTACCAGCTGCCGACTACCCTTTGCGAGATGTTTTTGAAGGAAGTGTTCAAGAAGGGCTCGATTGAAAGCTTGGATCATGAAACCTTGTTCACGATTCAGAGGTTCTTTGAGAATAACCTGAATGTGTCTGAGACGTCCCGGAAGCTGTTCGTCCACCGGAATACGTTGGTGTACCGGCTGGAAAAGATTAAAAAGCTGACCGGGCTGGATTTGCGGGAGTTTGACCATGCCATTATCTTTAAGGTGGCGCTGATGGTGAAGAAGTATTTGACCGCTAATCCGGTGAAGTTTTAACCGCGCCGCAGGCAGGTGAAGGGGGGATTGTGGTGCAATGCCCTTATTGCCAGGAGGAGATGCTTCACGGACAATTAACCGGGGATGGCAGAGCACCGGTGCGCTTTGAGCAGGAAGGAAAAAGCTGGATTTTTTTGACAAAATGTTGGGGACAGGCGGTGTGAACGCCCAGCGCAGCAGTTGGGGGCGGTTTACGATTCCGGCGGACTATTGCCCGCAGTGTGAAAAAATGATTTTTGATACCAAACTGGCAAAATAGCAGTTGTGTCCCCCAAATAAAATATGCTTTTATGGGCAGTCTGCCGCAGTTTGCGGGTGGTCTGCCCAAAACCTTGCCAAGGAGGGCAATACCGCGGCGGAAAGGCTGCGGGTTCCCTGCGAAAAATGAATGTTTATGCAATAATTTTGAGAAAAATGGCTACTATAATCGTATAGTAGGGGCGGGCCGGACGCAGGACGGACCGGGGCCCCGGCGACGTCCGTGAAAAAGTAGGAATGAATGAAATGAAAAGATTGCCAAAAGGGGCGGTGTAACAGGTAGTGGTAGAATTCAGAAATGTGTCGAAACAGTATGATAATGGGACTAAAGCGCTGCAGAATGTGAATTTGCGTATTGATAAAGGGGAGTTTGTGTTTATTGTGGGCTCCTCCGGTGCGGGAAAAAGTACTTTGATTAAGCTGATGCTCCGGGAGGAAAAGCCGACCTCCGGTGAAGTGATTGTAAACGGATTCCGGCTGAACCGGCTGAAAAGGCGGCAGGTGCCAAGGTTCCGCAGGACATTGGGGGTAGTGTTCCAGGACTTTCGGCTGATTCCGTATATGTCTGCTTACGATAATGTGGCTTTTGCCATGCGGGTGACCAATGTGTCCGCTAAGGATATCCGCCACCGGGTGCCCTATGTGCTGGGGCTGGTGGGGTTGGCCTCCAAGGCGAAGATTATTCCGGAGAAACTTTCCGGCGGGGAGCAGCAGAGGGTGGCGCTGGCAAGGGCGTTGGCCAACAATCCGGATTTGATTATTGCGGACGAGCCTACCGGCAATATTGACCCGGAGCTTTCTTATGAAATTGTAAGCCTTTTGTATGAGATCAACAAGTGTGGCACCACCATTGTGATTGTTACCCATGAACGGGAGCTGGTGGAGAAGTTCCACAACAGGGTGATTACTGTGGAGAATGGCGCTATTGTGGGGGATACCGGGGAGGTCTGGGATGAAAGGCAGTAATTTCGGTTATTTGGTGAAAGAGGGCGTTCGCAGCCTGTGGGTGAACCGGCTGATGTCGGCGGCGGCGGTTGGCGTTTTGGTGGCCTGTTTGATTTTAGTAGGCGGCGCCGGGCTGTTTGCGGTGAATGTAAACAGTGTGGTACAATATGTGGAGAATCAAAATGAGGTAGTGGCCTTTGCCATGGACGGCATCACTGACGACCAGGTGGAAGAGCTGGATATGGACTTACATATGACCCCCAACATCGGGGAAATTACTTTGGTGACCAGCGAGGAAGCCTTGGAGGAATGGAAGGAACGGATGGGGGAGAATGGCGATGTGTTTGACGCCTATGATCCCGGGGAGATTTTTCCGGTGATGTTCCGTTTACAGGTGGAGGATATTGCCGAGATGGAGGATACGGTGTTTACCCTGATGCAGCACCCTTATCTCCAGAGGGTGAACTCCCCTCAGGAGATTGCTAATACTTTGACCAGCGTGAGGCAGATTGTCTCAATAGGCGGGGTGCTGATTGTGGGGATTTTGGTGGTGGTTTCGCTGCTGATTATTGCCAACACCATTAAAATTACTGTGTTTAACCGGCGGAAGGAAATCAGTATTATGAAATATGTAGGCGCCAATGACAGCTTTATCCGCCTGCCCTTTTTGGTGGAGGGGCTGATGCTGGGCCTGCTGGCCGCCTTACTCGCCTTTTTTGCGGTGTGGGGCGCCTATGAGTATGTGCTGCACTGGACCGCTGAAATCCAGTCCAGCTGGATACAGGAGGCAAGGCAGTATTTTATCCCCTTTGAAAAGCTGTACAAGCCGCTGATGGCCGCCTTTGGCGCGCTGGGCATCGGAGTAGGCGCCCTGGGCAGTATGGTATTTGTCCGCAAATATCTGCGGGTGTAGTGCCCTTTTGCTGCCGTTTTGGGACGTGAGTGCCACTTGGTTACTCTGCGGGCCCTGGTTGGGGCTTTGGGACGTCGTTTGCGCTGCTGCGTCCGGGGAAAAAGTACTGTGGAAGACGCTCTCTCAATAGGATATCTCTGATGGGGGAAAATCGGTGTCGAAACCTGGGGGAGGGGCGAAATTTTTACCTGGCGGCAGGAATAAACGGTAGAGGAGCAGAGAAGGATGGCGGAGAATTTTGGTTTTGAGGAAATGCAGCAGATCCAGCGGGAGCTGCAGGAAAAGTATAAGGACAAGTGGCAGCCCCTTTCCCCCAAGCTGGGCAGGGAGAAGGTGCTTTGGGCGATGGTGGAGATGGGCGAGGTGGCGGATGTCATCAAGAAGAACGGCGACAGGAAGATTATGGAGAACCCGGCGGTGCGGGAGCATTTTGTGGAAGAGCTGTGCGATGTGATGATGTTCTTTAACGATTTGATGGTCTGCTATGGAATCTCCCCGGAGGAACTGGCGGAGGTTTACCGCAAAAAGCATGAACGGAATATGAGCCGCTGGTAAGGGCGAGCCTTTTTGGCGGGATATGACCGGTCTTGATTAGAATAAATGGAAAACCGGGAAGTTGCCGGAAGATTCTTGCCAGGGGCAGAGCAGGGAGATAAAATATGACAAGAAAGCAGCAGGCAGAGGCGCTTTTGTCCGGATTGTGGGAGGAGTTGGGCAGGTACGGCGTACCCCATATTGTGGGCAGCTATCGGATGGACTTGATGGCCTGGAATGATTTGGATATTGATATCGAAAACCAGGGGATGTCCCTGAGCAGGCTGCATGAGCTGACAGGGTTTATCCTTTGCCGGTTTGCGCCGGTGTGGTATGAGGCGAAGGAGGAAATTACAGCTCAGGGAAAGCGGGTTTGGTTCCATGGCTTTGAGACCTTTGTGGAAGGGGAGCTTTGGAACGTTGACCTGTGGTTTTTTGATCAGGATACCATTCGAGAGGCAGAGCGGTACTGTGATGGGATTGCGGCCCGGACATCGGTGAGGCCTGGGGCAAGGGAGGAGATCCTCCGGCTGAAAAAGGAGCTGATTGCCAAAGGGCTGTACCCAAACGGCGGGTATACCAGTATGGATGTATACGAGGCGGTTTTGAACCAGCGGGTTGCCGGTGCGGAGGATTTTCTCACCCGATATCAAAGAAACTGAGCGCCTTGGGGTAGGCCGGTGAGAGTAAAGCGGCAGGACGTCCCTGCAAAAGAGGTTTTTTGGCGGAAAATGCAGGGGCGGAAGAGAAAAAGTAAAAATTCCGCAACAAAACAGAAACTTTTTTGCACTAAAATAGAAAGTGCAAGCATAAAACTGAAAAAGCACAACGGAAAAAGGATGGACAATGGAATGAAAAAAAGAACCAGCCATAAAAGACGTTTGCTTGGCGGGCTGCTTTGCGCCTGCCTTTTGGTTACCTTTGCCGGGAGGCCGGTGATGGATACCGCTTTTGCTCTGCCGTTGGGGCAGGGAAGTACGGATTTTGGTGATGCCGAGGATGCCGATGCAGCAGTGGATGAGGAGGACGATGAGGCAAGCGAGAGCAGTTCGTCCCAAAATACGACAGCTGATGATGCCAGGAGCCAGATTTCTCAGATAAATCAGTCGATTAAGGCGCTGCAGGATAAGGAGAAAGAGGTTACTGCTCAGTTGGGTAGCGTGCAGAAGGATAAGAATGAGAAAATCCAGGAGATGGCGGGCTATCAGAACCAAATTGAGCTGGCCGACCAGCAGATTGAGTTGCTGGAGGAGCAGATTGCCTACTACGAGGCGCTGATTAAGGAAAATGATCAGAAAATTGCTGATAAAGAAGAAGAAATTGCCAACAAGGAGCAGGAAATTGCCGACAACACCGAGCTTTTGAAAAAGCGGGTGCGGGCGTATTATATGGCGGGCAATCCTACTGCTTTGGAGGTTGCGCTGGGCTCTGGGAGCTATTTTTCCATGCTTTCCAGTGTGGAGATGATGAACCGGATGATAGACCATGACGAACGGCTGCTGGAGAACCTCTCAGTAGAGCGGGAAAATTTGGAGCAGCAGCGGCTGGAGCTGGAGGAAATTAAAGCCCAGCAGGAGCAGGATAAATGGGAGAACGAAGCCGCTAAGGAGGAGCAGGATAAGCTGAAGGAACAGCTTGCCCGGCAAAAGGAGGACCTGAGCCAGCAGGTACAGACTTTGGCGGATACCGAAAAAGCTTTTTACGCCAACATGGAGCAGATCAAAAAGCAGATGGAGGAGGCCCAGGAGGAGCTGGCTGCGGTATATGCCCAGCTGCAGGCTGCTACTACCCTTGCGGACTATGTAGGCGGTGAGTTTGGCTGGCCTTTGCCGGGTTATACCATGATTACCTCGGAGTTTGGTTCCCGGTTTGGCGGGTCGGACTATCATACCGGGATGGATATCTCCGGCGCCAGCGTGTACGGCAAGCCGGTTGTGGCGGCTAACGATGGGGTGGTTGCCTTTGTAAATACCAACTATACCCCCGGTGTGGGCTACGGTATTTATGTGATTGTGGATCACGGTGGCGGTTATACTACCCTTTATGCCCATTTGAGCAAGATTATTGTTTCGGTGGGGCAGCCGGTTGTGCGGGGGCAGAAAATTGCCGAGGTAGGCTCCACCGGATGGTCTACCGGGCCGCACCTTCACTTTGAGGTGCGGGTTAACGGTACGGCTCAGAACCCAAGAGGCTACTTGTTTTAAGTAATAAGTAAAAGTGAATAGTGAATAGTGAAAGAACCCTCCCTGCGGGAGCGATTTTAATATTGCAGTGGTGGGTTAGGCAGGGTGGTTGCCGAAATAGATGGCGGCCTTTATAAAAAAGGTGTTGGGGTTTTACTGGATGGCCTTGGGCTGTATTTGTTTTTTTGTTTATACATAACGTAATGGTTGGACGTCGTTTTGCTTTGCATTTGTGGGAAGCTTTATGTTGATGCGAGGGGCTTTTCAATTAGCGCGAAGCATGGCGACGTCCTAAAAAAGCCAAGTTTTTTTTGACGAAACTGCCTTTTTTCAGCAAAAAGCCTTTACTTTTTTTCGCAGGTCGTTTAATATGTAGAGAGTGCATCCCTGAACTGTCTGGAGGCGCTTGGGGCTTTGGGCGTAATAATACAGAATGGAGAGCTGGCATGAATAAAAAAATTTCCTTGGGTACCGCTGTTACCATTGCTGCAATTGCTGCGGCGCTGGCAGTGGCTATTACTATGGTATATTCTTTGAGAACCTTTAATGATAAGCTGTTTAATATTAAGGAGAGAGAGGCTACCTACGAGAAAATTGCGGAAATTGATAAAATCGTCCGCTCTAAGTATTTTGGTTCTATTAACGAGGACAGGCTGATGGATAGTATCGCCCAAGGTTATGTGGACGGCATTGGGGATAAATATGCCGTTTACCTTACCGCTGATCAGTACCAGCAGCAGAAGGCTTCGCTGGAGGGCTCTATGGTGGATGTGGGCATTGTGGTGGAGGATGACGCCAGCGGATATTTGAAAATTGCCGAGGTGTATTCTGATTCCCCTGCTTTTGCCGCCGGTCTGGAGCCTGAGGATCTGATTGTAAAGATTGACGAGCTGGATCTTTCTACCGTGGACTTTGATACTGCCAAGGAGGCCTTAACGGGAGAGTCTGGCACGAAGGTGACGCTGACTGTCCGAAAAGAGGGGGAGGAGCTGGAACCTATGGAGCTCACCCGCCGCCGAGTGGATAGACCTACGGTATATTATACCATATATGATAACGTTGCGTACCTGCAGATTACCGAATTTGCCGACGCCACTCCTACCCAATTTAACAAGGCGCTGGAGCAGGTGATTACCCAAGGCGCACAGGCATTGGTGTTTGACGTGCGGAACAATCCGGGAGGCACAATCAACTCGGTGGCAAGTGTGTTGGACAGGCTGCTGCCTGCAGGGGACATTGTTTCCGCTACTTACCGGGATGGGAGCACTGAGGTTCTGGCAACCTCTGACGAGCGGGAAGTTGACATGCCTATGGCGGTGATTACCAACGAGCGTTCTGCCAGCGCGGCGGAGCTGTTTACCCAAGCGCTGAAGGACTATAACAAGGCGCGGTCGGTTGGGGTAACCACCTACGGCAAAGGGCTGATGCAGACGATCTATCAGCTGGACGACGGCTCTGCTTTGGATATTACCGTTGCCAAGTATAATCCACCTAAAAGCCCTAATTTTGACGGCGTGGGTGTAAAGCCGGATTACGAGGTACGGCTGACTGCAGATCAGGAAAAGATTTTTGACATGCTGGACGAAGAAACTGACCCACAGCTGCGCAAGGCCTTGGAGCTGGTGCGGGCAGAGATTGTTCAGGAGGAAAATGCCCAGACGGTTTCCTCCTCATCCCCTGCTGAGGAAGAAGAGGACGAGGAGTAATTCCCTGAAGCCAGAAGCAGGGCCGCCGCACAGGCGCAGAGGCTGCTTCTGGCTTTGCGTATTATTTACCGGGGGCTTGCGGAATGAAAAGATGCGCGACGTCCTGCAAAAGGTGGGTTATAGGGCTTTGGGGACGGGAGTGCTGTTTGAAGGGTTAGGGCCTTAAAGGAAAATTTACCGGAGTTTAGAAAAGTTTCATAGAAATTCTCTTGACATCGGATAAGGGATTGCATATAATACAAAGTACTGTCAGGACGTATGTCCTTTTCGAGCCTGGGCTGCGGGTGGTTTTTAGAGGAAACAAGCCTTGAAAAACCCGCGGCGGGGCTCGAATCTTAAATATAGGGAGGAAAACCGCCATGGCTATGAAAGAACAGAAGGTTTTAACCATTGAGGGGTATAAAAAGCTGGAAGAACGGCTGGAATACCTGAAAACCGAAAAACGGAAAGAAATCGCGGAAAATATCCGGGTAGCTCGTTCTTATGGCGATCTTTCTGAGAACAGCGAGTATGATGAGGCCAAAAACGAGCAGGGGATTGTGGAGCAGGAAATTGCCCGGCTGGAGGAAACCCTGAAAAACGCCAAGGTGCTGGATGAAGCCGAGCTTACGATGGATATGGTAGGCGTGGGCCTGCAGGTGAGGATTTTGAACCTGAAAACCAATCGGGAGGATCAGTACAGTATTGTAGGATCCTCGGAATCTGACCCGGCAAAAAAGATGATTTCTGATGAGTCCCCTATTGGTAAGGCGCTGCTGGGGCATCGGGTGGACGATATTGTGGAGGTTGAGGTGCCGGCCGGGGTAATTAACTTCCGGATCTTGGAAATTACCCGGTAAAAACACGAGGATTGAGGAGAAGGAGAAAAATGGCAGAGAACATCAGGGAAAACGAGCAAAACGGCAGGGACGAAAATGAAATTCTGCGGCTGCGGCGGGAAAAGCTGGAAAATCTGCAGCAGGCCGGCAAGGATCCTTTTGTTATCACAAAATATGAGGTTACTCATCACAGCGACGAGGTGAAAACCCGGTTTGCAGAGCTTGAGGGGAAAACCGTGGCACTGGCAGGGCGGATGATGTCCAAGCGGGTTATGGGTAAGGCTTCTTTCTGCCATTTGCAGGATTTGCAGGGGACGATCCAGGCTTATGTGGCCAGGGACTCGATTGGTGAGGAAAGCTATGCGGATTTTAAGAAGATGGACGTGGGTGATATTGTAGGCATTACCGGCTATATGTTTACCACCAAAACCGGTGAAATTTCGGTGCATGCGGAGTCTGTTACTTTGCTTTCCAAGAGCTTACAGGTGCTGCCGGAGAAATTCCATGGGCTTACGAATACCGACCTGCGCTACCGTCAAAGATATGTAGATTTGATTATGAACCCTGAGGTAAAGGATACCTTTGTGAAGCGGTCGAAAATTATCCGGGAGATTCGCAGCTTTTTGGATGGCGAGGGCTTTATGGAGGTGGAGACCCCTATGCTGGTGCACAATGCCGGCGGCGCTGCAGCCAGGCCCTTTTTTACCCACTACAACTCGCTGGATGAGGATGTGAAACTTCGGATCTCTTTGGAGCTGTATTTGAAGCGGCTGATTGTAGGCGGCTTAGAGCGGGTGTATGAGATTGGCCGGGTGTTCCGTAACGAAGGGGTGGATACACGCCATAACCCGGAATTTACTTTGATGGAGTTGTATCAGGCTTATACCGATTACAACGGTATGATGGATTTAACCGAGCGGCTTTATCGTCATTTGGCGGAAGCTGTTTGCGGGGGCTCCAAAATTACCTATAACGGTGTGGAGATGGACCTGGGCAAGCCCTTTGAGCGCCTTACCATGGTGGATGCGGTGAAGAAATATGCCGGAGTTGATTGGAACCAAGTGCAGGACTTAGAGCAGGCTCGGGCATTGGCGAAGGGGCATCATATTGCCTTTGAACCCCGGCATAAAAAGGGGGACATCCTTAATCTGTTCTTTGAGGAATTTGTGGAGGAGCATTTGGTGCAGCCTACCTTTATTATGGATCATCCGGTGGAAATTTCACCCCTCACCAAGAAAAAGCCGGAAAACCCCGATTATGTGGAGCGATTTGAGTTCTTTATGAACGGCTGGGAGATGGCGAATGCTTACTCTGAGCTGAATGACCCGATTGACCAGCGGGAGCGGTTTGCTGCCCAGGAGGAGGCTTTCTCCGCCGGGGATGACGAGGCCGAGCATACCGATGAGGACTTTTTGAATGCGTTGGAAATCGGCATGCCTCCAACAGGCGGTATTGGTTTTGGTATCGATAGAATGGTGATGTTGCTGACAGGCTCG
>CATJLA010000073.1 GCA_949741215.1 uncultured Oscillospiraceae bacterium | reverse complement strand
CTGGATCAACCGGTAGGGGCAGCAGCCATCAACTCGGTACCCCGCAGGATGATCCGGGAAAATGTGGCGGAAATCTGCCGCTTAACCGATTACAAGGACGGGCTGCTGGTTGAAATCTTGGTGCCGGAGGGGGAATCTTTAGCCCAAAAAACCTTTAACCCCCGGCTGGGGATTGTGGGCGGCATTTCTATTCTGGGCACTACAGGAATTGTGGAGCCTATGAGCGAGCAGGCGCTGGTGGATACCATCCGGGTGGAGCTTACCCAGCGGCGGGCGTTAGGGGCGGAATATGTGCTGCTTACCCCTGGAAATTACGGGTATGATTTTATTCGGGAAAGCCTTAAAATAGACCCGGAAACCGCCGTGATGACCTCCAATTTTATAGGGGATACCCTGGATATTTGCCAAGAATTGGATTTTAAAGGCGTACTGCTGGCAGGGCATATAGGCAAACTTGTTAAGCTGGCAGGCAATATGTTCAACACCCACTCCCGTTATGGAGACTGCCGCATGGATATCCTTACCGCTCAGGCGGCGATGTGCGGCATCTCCCCTAAGGGGGCGGCGGAGCTGATGGAAGCAGCCACCTGTGACGACGCTCTGCGGGTTTTGAGGGAGGAGGGGATTTTCCCCCAAACCATGGCCTGTTTGACGAAGCGCATTTTTGATCATCTCAAGCTCCGGGCCGGGGCTGGGTTGGAGGCGGGAGCTATCTATTTTTCCAAAGTATACGGCCTGCTTGGGCAGACAGAAAATGTCGGCAGATTGATTGAAAAACTTAAGGAGGGATAATGCCAAATGGTACACTTTGTAGGCGCGGGCTGCGGCGCGGAGGATCTGATTACGGTACGGGGAGCACGTCTTTTAGGGGAAGCGGATGTGATTATTTATGCCGGTTCCCTGGTAAATCCGGCGCTTTTAAGCTATGCAAAAGCGGGATGTGAAATCCACAACAGCGCGGAAATGAATTTAGAGGAGATTCTGGACGTCATAAAAGAGGCTGAAACGGCGGGCAAAACCACTGTCCGGCTGCACAGCGGGGATTCCAGTATTTATGGCGCGGTGCAGGAGCAGTTTGCCCAGCTGGAGCAGGCGGGTATTCCGTACGACGTATGCCCGGGGGTAAGCTCCTTCTGCGGGGCGGCGGCCTCGTTAAAGGTGGAGTACACCCCGGCAGGGGTAAGCCAAACGGTGATCCTTACCCGAACAGCGGGGCGCACTGCCGTACCGGAACGGGAATCGATCCGGGCGCTGGCAGCCCACCAGGCTACCATGGTTTTATTTCTCAGCACCAAGCTTACCGAAAAGCTGCAGAAGGAGCTGCTGGAGGGCGGTTATCCGGAGGACACCCCTGTGGCGGTGGTATATAAGGCCAGCTGGCCGGAGGAGCAGGTTTTTCGCTGCACGGCAGCCACCCTGCACCAAACAGTAACGGAAAACAGGCTGACCAAAACGGCGCTGATTATTGTAGGCCAGTGCATGGGAAATGAATTTCTCCGCTCATGTCTGTACGACCCGAACTTTGCTACCATGTACCGGGAGGCCAAAAAATGAAAGCAGCTGTTTTTGCCTACAGCCGCCAGGGCTGCCAAACCGCCTGGCAGGTTATCCGCTTTTTGGACGGGGCGGAAATTCGGGCCTATACCATGGAGCGGTTTCAACAGCCTGGGTTTGAAAGCCTCCCCCGCCCGGGACGTCCCCTGTACGGGGCCTTGTTTGGCTGGGCGGACGCTATGATTTTTGTGGGCTCGGCAGGCATTGCCGTGCGGGAAATTGCCCCCTTTGTAAAGGACAAGCGCACAGACCCCGCCGTTCTTTCCGTTGACGAGCTGGGCGCTTATGTTATTCCGCTGCTTTCGGGGCATATTGGTGGGGCGAACGAGCTGGCCCGGGAAGTTGCCGGAGCTATTGGGGGTACGGCGGTGATTACCACTGCCACCGACATTAACGGGAAGTTCTCGGTGGATGCCTGGGCCACAAGGCAGGGGCTTTTTATCAATAATTTAAGTACTGCCAAGGCTGTTTCTGCCCAAATTTTAGAGAAAGCCGTGCCGTTTTGGAGCGATTTTCCTGTTTTTGGGGCCTTTCCCCCAGGGGTGGAGGCGGGTAGCTGCGGCAAGCTGGGCATCTGCATTTCCTATTACAAAAAGGCCCCCTTTGACCGCACCCTGCTGCTTGTCCCCCCTGCCCTGCATTTAGGGATAGGCTGCCGCAGGGGTACTTCGGCGGAGGCAATCCGCACCGCTGTGGATATGGTTTTGCAGGAGAACAGGATTCACCCTAAGGCGGTAAAATCGGTGGCTTCCATTGTGTTAAAGGCGGACGAAGATGGCCTGTTGGCCTTTTGCGAAGAAAAAGGGCTTACGCCGGCCTTTTATACCGCGGAGCAACTTCAGGCAGTTGCCGGGGAGTTTACTTCCTCACAGCGGGTTTTGCAGGTGACGGGAGTGGATAACGTTTGCGAGCGTGCCGCAATGGTAAACGCAGAAAGCCTGATTGTCAAAAAGACGATTTGCAGCGGCGTAACCGTTGCTGTTGCGGCAGAAAGCTGGGAGGTTCATTTTGAATAAGCTGTGTGTTGTGGGCATTGGCCCCGGAAATTATGAGAATATGACCATCCGGGCGGACAGAGCGCTGCGGGAAGCTGAGGTGATCATTGGGTATACCCTGTATGTGGAGCTGATCCGTAGCTGTTACCCGGAAAAGGAGTATATTTCCACCCCCATGACGAAGGAAGCTCAGCGCTGCCAGATTGCGCTGGATTCTGCGAAAAGCGGCAGAAAAACCGCGCTTGTCTGCTCCGGCGATAGTGGGGTTTACGGTATGGCGGCACTTCTTTATGAGCTGCGGGGAGAAAGATCTGAACCGGAACTGGAGATCATCCCCGGGGTGACCGCTGCCTGTAGCGGAGCCGCCTTGCTGGGTGCGCCGCTGACCCAGGATTTTGCAGCGGTAAGCCTTAGCGACCGGCTGACCGGCTGGGATAGGATTGAAGCCAAATTAGAGGCAGCGGCACAGGCTGAGCTGTCTGTCGTATTATACAACCCTGCCAGCAAAAGCAGGCCGGAACACCTTAGGCAGGCGTGCGAGATTTTATTGCGGCATTTGCCGGAGGATACTGTCTGCGGGGTGGCACAGAATGTTGGCCGGGAGGGAGAAGCCGCCCGCCTGACCACGCTGGGCAGGCTGAAGGAGGATAAGCAGGTGGATATGTTCAGCACGGTGTTTATTGGCACCCGGCAAACTTTTGCTTTAGCCGGCAGAATGATAACGCCCAGAGGGTATCGAGATGTATAAAATATGTGTATTTGCCGGCACTGCCGAGGGGCGGGAGCTTGTGGAGTTCCTGCGGGGGCAAAAGGGAGTTTTTGTTACCGCCTGTGTGGCCACCGAGTATGGGGAGCAGCTGCTCTCTCCTGCCGAAAATCTTACGATTTCCGCCCGGCGTTTGGATAGGGACGAGATAAAAGAGCTGCTGGACGTCACCGGATTTGATTTGGTGATTGACGCCACCCACCCTTACGCGGTTTCGGTAACCGAAAACATTGTTTGGGCTTGTTCTGCTGCCGGAATCGAGTATATTCGGCTGCTGCGGGAGGACAGCGGCGCGCCGGAGGACGGCGTGGTGGTTCCTGACGCCAAAAGCGCTGCGGCGTTTTTGGAAAACACGCAGGGGAACATCCTGCTGACCACCGGGAGCAAGGAGCTTGCCGATTTTGCGCGGCTCCCCCAATTTCAAGCCCGGGTATATGCCCGGGTGCTGCCTATGGAAAATTCTTTGCAGCTGTGCCGGGAGGTTGGGCTGACCTCTGCGCATATTCTTGCGATGCAGGGGCCTTTTTCGGTGGAAATGAACATCGCCATGCTCCGCGCTGTTTCCGCAAAATATCTGGTGACGAAGGAGGGCGGCAGCTCCGGCGGGTTTGGGGAAAAGCTTTTGGCCGCAAGGGCTGCCGGTGTGGCGCCGGTAATTATCGGCCGGCCCAGGGTGGAAAAGGGGCTGTCCATCTCCGAGGTGATCGGCCTGCTCTGCCGCCGCTTTGGGCTGGAGTGGAAACCGCAGATTGCCGTTGTGGGAATGGGTCCCGGCAGCCTTGCCGCCATAACGGAGGAAGCCAGAAAAGCGATTGACGAAGCTGATTGCCTGATTGGAGCCCAGCGGATGCTAAACGCTGTTTCCCGCCCAGGGCAAGGGGTATTCAGCGCCATTTCTCCGGACGTCATCTGTGCTTATATTGCACAGCACCGGGAATACCGGCGGTTTGCTGTGGTATTATCCGGCGATGCAGGGTTTTTCAGCGGTGCAAAAAAGCTGCTGCCTTTGTTGGGGCAGTATCCTGTTCGGGTGCTGCCCGGCATTAGCTCCATGGCTTATTTATGCGCCCGGCTGGGAACTTCCTGGGAGGATGTCGTCCCGGTAAGCCTTCATGGACGCAGCAGGGATATTGCCGCCGACGTTCGCGCTAACCCTAAGGTTTTTGCTTTGGTGGGCGGCGAGGACGGGATTTCCCGGCTTTGCAGCGCTTTAACAGAGGCCGGGCTGGGCGAGGTACGGGTAAGCGTTGGAGAGAGGCTCAGCTACCCGGAGGAAAGGATCGTGACAGGCAGAGCGGCAGAGCTGAAAAGCCTGCAGTTTTGTCCTTTAAGCGCGGCTTTGATAGAAAACGACGTAGCCTCCTCCATTGTAACCCACGGCCTGCCGGATCATCTGTTCCAGCGCAGACAAGGGGAGGCTCCTGTTCCTATGACCAAAAGTGAGGCGCGCAGTGTCTGCCTTTCCAAGCTGCAGCTTACCGCCGATTCCATTGTGTGGGACGTCGGTGCGGGCACCGGCTCTGTGAGTATCGAGGCGGCATTGCAGGCCAGGCGTGGCATGGTTTATGCCGTGGAATACAAGCCGGAGGCCCTTGCGTTGCTGGAGGAAAACCGGGAGAAATTTCATGTCTGTAATATGACGGTTGTGCCGGGGAAAGCCCCTGAAAGCTGCCAGAAGCTCCCCCCGCCTACCCATGCTTTTATTGGGGGAAGCTCTGGGAATCTGCGGGAAATTCTTTCTCTGCTGCTGGAGAAAAACTCCTGTGTGCGGATTGTAGCCACAGCAGTTACGCTGGAAACCATTGGGGCGCTTACGGAATGCTGCAAAAGCCTGCCTTTTACCGAGACGGAAGCTATTTCTCTGAACGTGGCGCGGGACCGGCAAACGGGAGGATATCGTCTTATGACTGCGCAAAACCCGGTGTTTATCTTCACTATGCAGGCCGGCTCGGCAGGCGTTGTGTAATTGAAACAATAACAAAAAGAAAGCAGGAGCGTTCTGCCCTTTGTTTGGGCAGAGTGCTCCTGCTTTGGTTTTGACTCCCTATTTTACAATACGCAGGGTTTTCACCTCAAAGGCACGGAAATGCAGGTTGGCACTCCCGTCTATAACCGGCAGCTGCGTTAGCTTGTTTTCCAGCATGTCACAAATCCAAACCTCTTTCGCAGGAATTTGAAGCCCCACAGAACAGCGGACATCCGCCTTTTTGGCCTCATACAAGCGAAGAATGATATCACCGCTGCCGTCCTCGGCGGGCTTTACGGTATCAATCCACACATTATCCCGGTCTGTTTGGAACGCGCTGAAGGCTTGGCAGGTTCCCTCTGCAAGATTCAAGGGAACATTCAGCTTATAAGCTTCCTCCACCACGGGGCTTTCAGCAAAGCTGCCCTCCCAGGCGGTAAAGGCATAAGTAAAGCGGTGGGTTCCGTTATCCGCCCGCATTTCCGGGGAGGCCGCCGCACGAAGCAGCGTCAGCTCCAGGGCGTTTCCATTCATGCTGATGCCGTACTTGCAATCGTTGAGTATGGCGGCACCGTGGCTTTGGTCGCACAAAGCGCTGTAACGCTGGTTGCAAACCTCAAACCGGTCCTTATCGTACTGGCGGGAACGGTGGGTTGGGCGGGTAATATAGCCAAACTGGATCTCGTTAATCCCCTCCTCCGCGGCAACTGCTGCCGGGAAGCTTACTTTCAGCAGACGATGCAGCTCTTTCCATTCCACCTGGGTTACAAAGTCCAGGCGGCGGCTGCCTTCCTCCAAAACAATGTCCTGAGAAAACGCCGAGTTCAGCAGCTTCCTCTCCAAATGAATCACCGCCCGCAATCCGCCGCTTTCCTTCAGCGTTAGGGTAACAGGCTCATCTATGGGCACCGGCTGCTCAATATAGTTGGAATCAATATCCCAGGCGTCAAACAGACGAGGCACATCCTTATACATCAGAAGTTTGTTCATGGCGCCGGCTGCAAATTCCCGCTGCGTCCCCTTGTTAATAAAGGAAACCACCTCGCCCCGCCGGTTCAGCTCCGCACGCACTATGGTATTTTCAATCACCGCGCCGGTTTCGGTTAAATACGCCTGAACACCGCTCAAGGTAGTCTGGCTGTCTGCAGGAACCAGCGAAATCATCCCGCAGGACGGTACCGTCACCAAAGCCAAAACGCCCTCCTGCACCTTTTGGGTGGGGACGTCAGCGCCTTCCGCAGTTCTTGCGCCACCGGCAAAGCGTTCCGGCAGAACAACAATCCCCTGACGGTTGGTGGAAACAGAGTTGAATATGGTAATTCCTTCGCAATTTGGGGCAGTAAAAGCACTGAAAGCAGCCTCTTTTACCTCTTTAGCCTGCTCCTGAACCCATTTCAGATCCTTGTTTGCTCTCTCATAAACCTTGGCGATGGAGGAGCCGGGCAGGATGTCGTGGAACTGGTTGAGCAGCAGGCGCTTCCAGGCTGTGTCCATTTTATCCAGAGGATAGCGATACGCTTTCCCGGAAAGCAGAGCCAGAGAACCCCACATTTCGGCCTCCCGCAATGCAAGCTCCGCCTTGCGGTTGCCCTTTTTCACCTCGGCCTGGGAGGTAAACACCCCTCGGTGGGCGGAAAAATACAGCTCGCCCACATAAGTATTTTTTGGGCCCCCCTTTGCTTCCATGTCCTCAAAAAACTGTACCGG
>CATJLA010000072.1 GCA_949741215.1 uncultured Oscillospiraceae bacterium | reverse complement strand
TTCATTACATATTGCAATCTATCGCTGAAAAAGTTACAATAAAGAGTACTATTTTGCCTGTATGGAGGATGTTCATCATGCCTATTAACATTCCCAACACACTTCCCGCAGCACAAACCTTAAAGGAAGAAAACATTTTTATTATCCGGGAGCACCGGGCTGCCCATCAAGACATCCGGCCCCTGAAAATACTAATCCTAAACCTGATGCCCAAAAAAATCGAAACTGAAACCCAACTGCTGCGGGTTTTAAGCAATACGCCTATTCAAGTGGATGTCGAATTACTGCAAACCAAAACCCACGTCGCCAAAAACACCCCAGTTGAGCACCTCTTCAAGTTTTATCTAACCTTTGATCAAGTGCGTAACCAGCGGTTTGACGGACTGATCATCACCGGTGCCCCGGTAGAACAGATGCCCTTTGAAGAAGTAGACTATTGGCCGGAGCTCTGTGAAATTATGGAATGGAGCAAAACCCATGTCTATTCCACCCTTCACATCTGTTGGGGAGCACAGGCCGGGCTCTACTATCATTTCGGCATCCCAAAGTACCCTCTTGCCGAGAAAATGTTCGGAATTTTCCCCCATCAGGTGTTAGTTCCCCGCCACAAACTAATGCGCGGCTTTGACGAAATCTTTTACGTCCCGCATTCCCGTCATACCGAGGTGCGGGAGGAGGATATCCGCAAGGTGACAGGGCTGCAGATTTTATCCTCGTCACCCATTTCAGGGGTACATCTGGTAGCGTCATCCAACGGGCGGCAGTTTTTCGTCACCGGCCACTCAGAGTATGACCGCGATACCCTGGCCGCCGAATACTTCCGGGATAAAAACAAAGGCCTGCCCATCCAGGTTCCCTACCACTACTTTCCCAACGACGACCCAACCCGCCCCCCTTACTTTAACTGGCGGGCCCACGCAAACCTGTTGTTTTCCAACTGGTTAAACTACTTTGTGTACCAGCAAACCCCTTTTGATCTCACCGCAGGAGACTTTTAACATTTCCTTCTCTAAAACGTGTAAAAACACATCGGCCCGGTGCTTTTCCAAAAGCGCCGGGCTGTTTTTTGCCCCTTTTTGCAGACGTCCCGCAGCATTTTCGTCCCAAAACCTGCCTAAAGGTACAAAGCAATTTTTTATCCGCTCTCCTCCAGCTGACGCCGCAGCAACAGCAGAATTTTCTTTTCCCTGCGGGAAACCTGTACCTGCGTCATACCCAAAGCGTCGGCAACCCGGGTTTGCGTCCATCCCTTAAAATACCGCAGGGCAATCAGCCGTTGGTCCCGCTCCTCCAGCCCGCTGAGTTCCTGCTTTAGCGAAAGCAGCTCCGCCAGCTGTTCTTCTCCCGAATCCACCGGAATATCCAGCTGATTGCCCCCTTCCTCTTCCCCAGCTGTCAGCGAAATTGCCGGGGACGCCGCTCCGATCGCTTCCGCTGCTTCCTCCGGGGAAATTCCCAGGCTTTGGGCCAGCTCAGTCACTGCCGGCTCCCTCCCTGTCATGGCAAACAGGCGTTCCCGCTCCCGCATTACCCTTACTGAAAGCTCCTTTAAGGTGCGGCTTACCTTCACCGTCCCCCCGTCCCGGAACAGCCGCCGGATCTCTCCTAAAATCACCGGCACAGCATAGGTGGAAAACCGAACCCCCCGCTCCTTATCAAAGGCGTCCACCGCTTTTACCAGCCCCATACACCCTGCCTGATACAAATCATCATACTCAATCCCCCGGCCTTGAAACCGATGAGCACAGGCATGCACCAGTCCCAAATTCCGGGTAATCGATTCTTCCCTCGTCAGCTCCCCAGCATTTTGGGTCTCCTTCTCCTTTTGGGATGTCGTCTGTCCCGGCGCCTGAAACGCAAGCTCCTCCTGCAAGCTGTTTTCCCCCGCAGGCGCTTTGTCCAAAGCCTTTTCCTCCAGGGAAACGGGAGCCTCACAACTTTTCATCTCAGGGTCAGGCCCCCTTTCCACTGCGCTCCGAGAGGCGTTTTTCCAAGGTTACCGCCGTCCCTCTTCCTACCCGAGAGGTCACTCTCACCTTATCCATAAAGGACTGCATCACTGCAAACCCCAGCCCGGCCCGTTCTCCGCTTTCACAGGTTGTAAACATCGGCTCCATAGCCTGCCGTATGTCCGGAATCCCAATCCCTCTGTCCCGGATTTTCACGGTAACACGCCTTTCCTCAAAAATTTTTGCTTCCACCCAAATCGTCCCCACACTATCCCGGTATCCATGGACAATACAGTTGGTTACCGCCTCCGACACCGCGGTTTTAATATCCGCAAGCTCCTCCACCGTAGGGTCAAGCTGTGCTAAAAACGCCGCCACCGCTACCCGGGCAAAGCCCTCATTGGCAGAACGGCTGGGGAAGCTCAGTTTCATCTCATTTTGCTGTTCCATGCTCTTCTGTCCTTTCCTTTTGTCCTTACACCCACCGCCAAAGCCCTATTATTTGCTAAGAACGGCAAGCTTGTCCAGTCCCGAAAGCCGCATCACCTTGCGGATATGAGAGGATACATTCGTAACCCGTACCTCGCCCCCAAGCTCCTGCATCAACCGGTACCTCCCCATAACCAGCCCAATGCCGGAGCTGTCCATAAAGGTAACATCCTTAAAATCAAGCACCAGGGCGGGGGGCTTGTCCACCAGCAGAGTATGGTCAATCTCCCTACGCATCAGCTGGGCGCTGTGATGATCAATCTCGCCGCCCAAATAAGCGGTTACCAGCTCCGGGCCAATTTCTATCCGAACAGCCATGAATCAAATCCTCCTAACCCCTTCCCAAACTCCGCAAAAAAGGGAAGGCTCTATCCATTAGGATAAGGCCTTCCTCTCGAAAAGATATGGGAAAACTGTCGTTTTTCTCGCAATTTCTCTTTCTTTCAGGACGTAACTGCCGCCTTGTTTTCTTCGGCTCTTCCCCCCAGCCCCTAAAAACGGCAGAGCCCGGCGAAAGCACCGGATGAGAAAACGGCTGTCCTGTCCCAAAGCCGAAATTTGCAAAAAATATGTTATTTTGGTCTCTCAATTATATAAAACAGACATCAAATTATAGCTTATAACAGACAAATTATTGCAAATTCCGCCCATTTTCCTGCAAAAAAACCTGCCTAAACTGTGATGCCAGGTAAAGCGACCCACAAACTACCAGCCCGCCCTCTGTGCCGGCCAACTCCAGGCCCCGGCGGCAAGCCTCCTGCAAATTTTCAGCGGTTTCCACCTGGGGGCAGCTTTTTCCCACCGTTCCCGCCATCTGCTCCTTGGAAAGCGCCCGAGGGCCCGGGGGCTCTACGGCAATTATTGCTTTACAGCAGGCGGCAATCCGGGCGGCAGAGCGTTCAAAATCCTTGTCCTGCAGCATTCCAATAATGCCCACCAAATTTTTATTTTCCAGCGACATAAGCAGCTCCGCCAACGCCTCTGCCCCGGACTGATTATGGGCGCCGTCCAACAGCACCAGCGGTTTTTGGGAAAGCACCTCCGCCCGGGCCGGGATTCTTGCCCCCTCAATCCCCTCCACAATTTGATCTTCAGAGATGGCAAAGCCTTTTTCCGCCAGAACAAAAGCTGTCTCCACCGCATTGACACAATTGCACAACTGATGGTTCCCCAGCAGCGGGATACGGAAGGTCAATCCCCGATAACTTACCACCGTACCCTGCAGGCTGCGCTCCAGCACCTGCATCTGGCTAATCATCCCCATTACCATGCGGCTGCCGGTTTGGGCACACCGCTCCATGATCACCGGCAAGGCTTCCATGCTCAGGGCGGGATAGCACACTACCGTACTCCCCGGCTTAATAATTCCCGCTTTTTCTCTGGCAATTTTGGCAACAGTATCCCCCAGCATTCCCACATGATCCAGCCCAATGGAGCAGATAACCGCCGCCAAAGGCACATCAATGACGTTTGTGCAGTCCAGTCGCCCGCCGATACCCACCTCCAGGCAAACCACATCACAATGCTCCCTGGCGAAGTAGAGCATCCCCAAAGCAGTAACCACCTCAAACTGCATGGGCGGGTCTCCCTCTTCGGTCATCCGGGCAATTACAGGAGCAATTTCCTCCACCAGACAGGCCAGATCCTCCTGGGGTATCATTTCTCCGTTCAGCTGAATCCGCTCCCGAAATTCCAGCACAAAGGGGGAGACGAAACTGCCCACCCGGTACCCCGCGGCCTTTAAGATGCTCGCAATCATCACCGTGGTGGAGCCCTTGCCGTTAGTGCCCGCAATATGCACAAATTTCAGCTTATCCTGGGGGTTCTCCAGCAGAGCAAGCAGTCTGCGCATCCTGTCCAGTCCTTTTTTGCCGGCAGTGTGGGGCTGGCTGAAAATATATCCTAAAGCCTGCTGATAATTCATCGGCGCTTTTCCCTCCATCCTTGAAGCCATCTTTTTTTGTCAGGTTATTATTTTAGGCAAAAGCGGGTTAGGGCTGTTCCAGCAGCCAGATCTCCTGCAGGTCCTGAACAGCCACATCCCCGTCCACTCGGCAACACACATACAAATAGAAGCAACTCACCCTTTGTGAAAGCAGCTCCGGCCCGGTCAGCACAAAGGAGCTTCCGTCCAGTCGGATAAACCTGCCGGGCGCATCCGTCTCACGGTCCGCTATTACAAGGTTCCCGCTCCCATCCACCGCAATGTTCTCCCGATGGTGGCTTTTCACCGTTTCGTTCTCTCCCAAGGTCATATAATAGCAATGGCTTGGTGGGATAGGCTGCTCATTTTTCCGCTGCTCCAAGGGGGAATCCGCAGGATTCAGTCGTCCCAAAAGGGAAACCGGAATCCAATCCTCCGGCTCACTCCAAACAGGAGGACTGTCATCAACCCCGCTCCGCCGCACCAAACTAGTAGGACGCTCCTGCTTTTCATAAGGCTCCAGCCCCTCTACCTGATGCTCTCCAACACTTTTCAAATCATATACCTGGAATTTCCCCTCTTTATCCTGAGAAAACAGGACCCCCTCCACCGAATACAACTGGTTAGAGCTGTCCGCCTCCAAACTCAGCAGGCAAAAATAAAGGGGAAACCCCACTGTTTTTTCCAAAGCCTTCACCCCCTGCTCCGAGCAAAGCTCCGCCGGCGTCAAAGAGGTCAGCTCCGCGTTATAATACACCTTGCCGCCGTCCTCCGGGTACATAATGCCAAAAATCGCCCGGAACATCCAAATCATGCCCACCACGCCCAAGGTAAGCCACACTACCGAGAGGTTGGGTTTCTTCTTCCCCAACTGCTCCTGCACCTGATCCTGCTGTTCTTCCATAAAAACCTCCTTATTTTCCCGCTTTAGGGACGTCGTGCACGCCTATAACCTCTTGCGTTTCACAAAAGTTTCCCAACGGCAGTGCCGTCCCCCAAAAAAGGGCTGCCCATAACCGGACAGCCCCCCTTTCAAGCCCAATACAAACCCTTTTTTTCCAGGTTTGCGGGGCTTTTTCTCATTCACCCAAGCTGGGCAATGCTTTCTTCGATTTTGGCGAGCCGCTCCTGAGCCTTTTGCAGCTTCTGCTTCTCCTGCTCCACCAAATTCTCCGGCGCTTTTGCCATAAACCCGGCGTTATTCAGCTTGCCGGAAATAATCTGCAAATCCTTCTGGCAGGAGGCCTTCTCTTTATTCAGCCGCGCTAACTCTTTTTCCCTGTCAATCAACTCCGCCATAGGGATAAATGCCCGGGCACTGTCAGTAATCACCTGCACCGCCCCCTCCGGGCTAAAACTCCCCCCAATCTGAACGTCCGAAGCGGAGGCCAGCCGCTGGAAGAAGGGAATTCCCTGCTCAAACACTTCAGGGCAGCTTGTTTCAATGCAAACCGTAGCCTTTTTGGACGGAGGCACATTCATTTCCGCCCTGCGGTTGCGGATCGCCTTAATCAAATCCATAATCTTGGCAAAATCCTCCTCTTCCCGGCGGAAGGAAAGGCTCTCCTGATACTTCGGCCAGGAAGAAACCATCAAGCTCTCGCCCTCATGAGGCAGGGCCTGCCAAATTTCCTCTGTAATAAAGGGCATAAAGGGATGCAGCAGCTTTAAGGTGTTGGACATCACATAAACCAGTACCTTCTGGGCAGCAAAAGCAGTCTCTCCCCCTGCCTGAATCCTGGTTTTGGTCAGCTCGATATACCAGTCGCAGTACACGTCCCAAATAAAATCATACAGCTTCTGCACTGCAATGCCCAGCTCAAATTTCTCCAGGTTATCGGTAACTTCCTTCACCAAATCATTATACAGGCTCAGCACCCAGCAGTCCTCTACGGCAAGTTCCTCCGGCAGTCCGGAAAAGTCCCCCTCCTCCGGCAGGTTCATCATAATAAAGCGGGAGGCATTCCACAGCTTGTTGGCAAAGTTGCGGCTGGCCTTCACCTTCTCGTCAGAGAAGCGCATGTCGTTGCCCGGACTGTTGCCGGTAGCAAGGGTCAGGCGCAAAGCATCGGCGCCATACTGGTCAATCACTACCAACGGGTCAACGCCGTTGCCCAGGGATTTAGACATCTTCCTCCCCTGAGCATCCCGCACCAGGCCGTGGAACAGCACCGTGCTGAAAGGCGGCTTTCCGGTATACTCCAGGCCGGAGAAAATCATTCTCGCTACCCAGAAGAAGATAATATCATACCCGGTAACCAGGGTACTGGTAGGGTAAAAATAATCAAGCTCCGGGGTTTTATCCGGCCAGCCCAAGGTAGAAAAAGGCCACAGGGCGGAACTGAACCAGGTATCCAGCGTATCCGGGTCCTGCTCCATATGATGGCTGCCGCACTTGGGGCATACAGTAACGTCCTCCCGGGCCACTGTCAGCTCGCCGCAGTCAGCACAGGTATATGCAGGAATCCGATGGCCCCACCACAGCTGCCGGGAAATGCACCAATCCTTGATATTCTCCATCCAGTTATAGTAAATCTTGTCAAAACGCTCCGGGACGAGGCGCACCTTTCCGGTCTTTACAACCTCAATGGCAGGCTTTGCCAGTTCCTCCATCTTCACAAACCACTGTTTGGAAACTCTGGGTTCCACCGTAGTGGAACACCGGTAGCAGGATCCCACATTGTGGGCATAATCCCGCACCTTGATCAGGTAGCCACCCTCTTCCAGATCCTTTACAATGGCTTTTCTGGCCTCGTAGCGGTCCATGCCCTGATATTTGCCGCCATTCTCGTTAATGGTAGCGTCCGGGTTCATCACATTGATCACCGGCAGGTTGTGCCGCAGCCCTACCTCGAAGTCATTGGGGTCGTGGGCAGGAGTCATTTTCACCACGCCGGTACCAAAGTCCATCTCGCAGTATTCGTCGCCAATAATGGGAATCTGCCGGTTGCAAAGGGGCAGCTCCACCATTTTGCCAATCAAATGCTTATAACGCTCATCGTTGGGGTTCACAGCCACAGCGGTATCCCCCAGCAGTGTCTCCGGCCGGGTGGTAGCAACCTCCAAAGCTCCGCTCCCGTCCGCCAAAGGATATTTAATGTGCCAAAAATGCCCGGCCTGCTCGGCGTATTCCACCTCAGCGTCAGAGATAGAGGTCAGGCAATGGGGGCACCAGTTGATAATCTTCTCCCCCTGATAAATCAGCCCCTTCTCATACAGCCGGACGAACACCTCTTTTACTGCTCTGGAACAGCCCTCGTCCAAAGTAAAGCGCTCCCGCTCCCAGTCGCAGGAGGAGCCCATTTTCTGCAGCTGTTTGATAATCCGGCCGCTATACTGCTTTTTCCACTCCCAGGCCCGCTCCAAAAAGCCCTCTCTGCCCAGGTCCTCTTTGGTAAGCCCTTCCTTTTTCATGGCCTCCACAATCTTGGCCTCAGTAGCAATAGAGGCATGATCCGTCCCCGGCACCCAAAGGGCCTCATAGCCCTGCATCCTTCTCCAGCGGATCAAAATATCCTGCAAAGTATTATCCACAGCATGCCCCAAATGCAGCTGCCCGGTAATATTGGGCGGCGGAATCACAATGGTGTAAGGCGGCTTCCCCGTATCCGGCATTGCGTGAAAATACCCGCCGGAAAGCCAGAACTGATAAATTCTGTCCTCCACCTGCTTGGGGTCATAAACCTTTTCCAATTCTTTTTTCATTCTTTAACCTCTTTATCTGTAAATTAAAACGTCATTTTCGAGCCGCAGCACCCAGGCAGGCTCATATGTCCCTTATTATAGCCTACTTTTACGGTTTTGCCAATAGCCTGTCCCCGTTTTTTTGCAGGACGTCCCGCATTTTTGCGATCCCAAACCCCAGGGGCGGCAGTACGCTTTTCTGGGCTTCCTGCTCTTATGCTCAAGTATGTTCTTCCGGAGCCCTATTCATCTCATCAATAAAGTCAAGGCTCTTGGCAGTAAGCTCCACCCAAGCCGGCTTAAACCCGCTTTTCAAAGCGTTTCTCACCGATTTCACATTAGACCACGCCGCACAGTAAAAGGGCGCCTTTCCCCGCTGCAGAATCTCCATCGCCAGCCGGCTGGTCAAGGCGGCGGCAATCCCCTGCCGGCGGTAGCCGGGCAGCACGTCCACCCCGATCTGCCACATGGTATCGCAGTCCGCGCTGCATCCTGCCAGCCCGATCAGCTCCCCCTTATCAAAAGCCCCCACCGCCAGCACATCCAGATGCTTCCGCTTCTCACACAGGGCGTTGCTCCACTGGGGCAGATAGCACCCGGCAAAGTCCTTCGGCCCCATCACCTTCAGGGAATAACCGCAGGGCAGTTCCCGCAGCTGCTCCACATCCGGCAGAAAATACTCCGCCATAAAGCAAACCCGCTGCTGATAAGGCTCCAAAATCCGGTTTAGAATGTACATACTGGGGGATTCAAAGCAGTTCTGCACCGGGCGGCTGTTAATAAACCTCTCCACCTCCGAATATAGCCTTTTATCTACCGACGCCACCACATTGCTGCCATAAGAAACCAGCTGGCAGCTAAAGGGCAGCGCTAAATACCTCCGTGCATTTTCGTTTTTTCCCGAGGTCACAATTCTGTTTTCCGGCTGCAAAAAGTCCTCTGCCCTGCACCCGCAGTCCACCGCGGACTGCTCCAGCGCAATACTCAAAATCTCCCGGTTGGTCATCGTATTCTCCTCCTTCTCCTCTTAGGACGTAACTGCTCGTATTCGCTTTTGTGCTATTATCCAGTCCTTTCCCCACCAAAGGCCCGGAACCATACCGCCTCCGCGACGTCCCCGCTGCAT
This sequence comes from uncultured Oscillospiraceae bacterium, assembly GCA_949741215.1. Lineage (GTDB taxonomy): Bacteria > Bacillota > Clostridia > Oscillospirales > Ruminococcaceae > CATJLA01. The sequence continues at coordinate 23,578 of CATJLA010000072.1, read as the reverse complement.
TTAGCGTGAAATCTGATCCCAAATTTTCAAAATCAGGCTCCCGCTGCCCACCTGATACCCACTGCAGGCATATATCCCCTGCAAAGGCCCATCAGTCAACAGAATCAACGGCAACTTTTCGTGATCCACATACATTCTTCGCCCAATTGTCTCCACATTAGGCACAAAGCTGTCATAATACACCTGAATTTCCGGCAGAGCCTGCCGCACCTTCTGCAGCTTGGGGTTCAGCAAAGTTTCTTTATCACGCACTACAAAATAGATAAAATCCGAAATCTCAGCAAATTTATCCGCCTGTTCCAGCATTTCATTCAACAGGTGCTCAGTAGGCTCCGCACCCTCCTCCAGCCAAAGAAACACCGCCTTTTTTAGGCTTAGCTTGCTGCCCGGCACCTGTGCACCCGCTTCGTCCTTTAGATAAAATTCCTCTAACCTCAACCGGTTCAGCATCTGGGAAAGGGGGATCTCCTGCCTGTGAAGTGTTAGCTTTTTTTCCTCTCCCTTGTCCAGACGCAGGCGATACCGGCTGGCCTGTACGCTTCCATCCGGGCGGCGTACGCTGGTAAAAATCCGGTAATCCCCTGCCGGCACCACAAGCCTTAGGACATCCTGCTGCCATTGTTCCCGGGCAAAATTTAAGGTTCTCCACTCCCCCTTTACCAGCCGGCCCAAGGTAAAGTCAGTATAATACTGCCAGCTTTCCCCCGGCGTTTTTTCCAGCAAAAGGACGCTTTCCACCTGCTCCTCCACCTGCTGCTCCACCGGGTAAAACCGCTTTCCATCCCAAAATTCCGGCTCTCCAACTGCTGGGTTCAACCGTGCCGGAATGCCCAGCGCCCGGCATATCGCCACAAACAAAATCCTTCGGGAAAGGGGGCTCGCATTTTTTACCTCCAAGGCAGCAGCCGGCAAAGTAACGATCTGCCCATATTCCAAAGCGGGATCAAAATCAATATGAGCCTGAATATACTCCCATATTTTCCCCGGCTTCTGCCGGAAAGCCTGCTGCTTTTCCGAAAAATACTCTGCAATCAAGCGCCGGTTTACCTGCAGCGGCTCATTGGCCACCCTGGGGCAGGCCACATAGGGGTAAAAAAGCTCCCCTGCCTGCTCCTGGTACGGCAAAGAGCACTCCAGCGCCTCCTCCAAAATTGACGGTTTCACATCCCGCCAATCTTTGGGGGAAAGGGAGGCTAAAATGGCCTCTTTTTCCTCCGGTTTGAAGGAATTTTGCCCCAAAACCGTGCCATTTTCCTTCAAAAAGCCTTGTTTTTTGCTCAAAACGGGGTCGGTTTCCTCACAAATCCCGGAAGATTCGCTTAAAAATGCCAACAAATTTTCAAAATTCCCGCGGCTTTCTTTTAGAATATATGCTATTTTTTCACTGTATCCATATTGCTCCAAAATTTTTACGGCTTCCGCTTCCCGGTACATGGCGGCCACCCGTTTTTCCCGCTGCTCCCTTGCGGCGGCTGTTTTTTGCAGGCAGAGGGCTTTTTGCTCCTCGGTGGGCTTTGCTGTTCCTGCAGGCTTGTCCTTGGGGGCGGCAACAGTAAAATCCTCCCAGACCTCAAAAACCGGGGAATCTGTTCCAAGCGGGAGAATAACAGGCTCCGCGACGTCCGGAACGAAAACAAGACGCTCACAGCTGAGCCCGCCCTTTTGGGCCCGCACCAAAATACTGCCCAGCCCGCAGGTAATGGAGGCCTCTCCTGCCGGCCCTGTAGTTACGGTGGCGGCAGGGAAGAACTCCGAGTAGTTATAAATGCCAAAGGTAACCGGCACCCCTTCCAGCGCCGTGCCGTTTTGGTCTGTTACCCGGACAGTGAGCCGTTTTGTGCTGCCATATCGGCTTAGATGATTGAGGAAGGAGGCCATGCCCACCTTGGAGATCACTTCCTCCCCGGAAATTTCCCCAAAGCATCGGCTGTGGATCAGCATAGCCCGGCTGGAGGCATTGGTAAACCATCCCCGGTCCAGCAGCTCCTCCGGCTCACAGGCGCCCAAAAAGTGCCAGCTGCCATTGCACCATACCTCCACCCAGGCATGGTTATCGTCACAATGGGCCCAGCGGGGGGTGTAAATCTGCCGGGCGGCAATGCCCACCGAGCGGAACACGTTTACAGCGAAGACAGACTCCTCCCCACAGCGCCCATATCCGGAGCGGTAAGCACCCAAAGCAGAAATGGTGCGGCTGTCGGTAGACTGATAGGTTACCTGGGCAGCATTCCAGTAATTGGCTTCCAGAATGGCTTTTTCCAGGGGAAGGCTTTGGAGCTGGGGGGAAAGTCGCTTATAAAAGAAGGGGCGGCAGTCGCAAAGCTCCTCCTCGTTTACCCGGGGGTGGAGCACATAGTTTAAAAAGATGTCTTCAGGCAGCTGCCTGGCATAAGGGGAGTTTTCCCGCAAAAAAACACCGTGTTCCGCGCAGGAAAGGAACAGGCTGAAATCATAATTAGCAAGGTCGCTTAGGGGGCTGTTGGCGTAAATCCACTGTAGGGCAGTAAGCGACGTCGCGGATAGGTTGGCTTTGTGCATTTGGGCAAGTATTTTCCGGCGGGCAGGGTCGCCGGCCTGCTGCAGGCGGTTTTCAAAGCCTTTTTGGGCGGCGGTGATAGTGTGAGATGAAAAGGTCATGGATAAGGCCTCCTGAAAAATAGATGATTCCATTTTAGCGGATAGAACAGGAAAAGGCAAGAGGGAAAAACGCAGAACAAAGCCCTCCCCCGCAGTTACGCCAAGGAAGGGCTTGTGTGTGCAAAATGACAGTATCCGTCCAACAAGTTATCGATCCAGCTTCTCTAAGGTTTCCCAAATGCCGTTGACATAGGTGGCGCCCAAGGCACGGTCATACAGGCCATAGCCGGGACGTCCGGTTTCACCCCAGATCATACGGCCATGATCGGGACGAAGGTAGCCGTCGAACTTATTTTTGTGCAGAGCACGCATAATTGCCACCACGTCCAAAGAGCCACAGGGAGAGAAGTGGGCGGATTCCTCAAAGCTGCCGTCCTCCAGAATTTTTACATTGCGCACGTGCATAAAGTGGATTCTGCCCATAGCGGAGTACTTATCCACCAGGTGGACAATATCGTTATTCAAAGTGCATCCCAAAGAGCCGGTGCAGAGGGTTAAGCCGTTGTACTTGCTGTCCACCAGCTTTAAGAAGCGATCCAGGTTCTTCTCACAGGTGATGATCCGGGGCAGGCCAAAAATATTCCACGGCGGGTCATCCGGGTGGATAGCCATTTTCACGTCAACCTCTTCGCACACCGGGATAATCGCTTTTAAGAAGTAGCCCAGGTTCTCCCACAGCTTTTCCTCGTCGATCTCCTTATAGGCGTCAAATACTTCCTTCAAGGATTCCTTGGTGTAGCTGGAATCCCACCCAGGGAGAGAAAGCTCGCCGGTAAGGGGATCCATCTTTTCCAGCTGGTCTTTATAGTAAACCAAAGCGTTGGAGCCATCGGCCAGAACCTTGTCCAGCTGGGTTCGGGTCCAATCAAACACCGGCATAAAATTATAGCAGATAACCTTAACCCCAGCCTCGCCCAGCAGGCGGATGTTGGCGATATAATTCTCGATAAACCGATCCCGAGTAGGGCGGCCCAGCTTGATATCCTCATGAACCGGTACACTTTCGATGACCTCAAAGTGCAGGCCGGCATCCTCAACCTGTTTTTTCAGGGCAAAAACACTTTCCCGGCTCCACTTTTCGCCCACCGGAACATCATAAACGGCGGTAACGATGCTGTGCATGTTAGGAATCTGGCGGATTTTCTCCAAAGTAACGCCATCGTCCGGCCCATACCAGCGGAATGACATTTTCATGGGTGCTTCCTCCTTTATTCTACCGGTAAACCGGCGGCGGCTTTCGCTTTTAGGACGAAACTGCCTGCCGTTTTTCCGATAGTTTTTACTTTTGTAGATAGTATACCATTTTTCGCAAGCAAAGGGAAGCCTTTTTTACAAATAGGCGGAAATTTTCCTGTTTTTTCGTATCACAGTATTAGAACAAACCTGCCAAACGATTCTCCCACGCTCCCAAACAATCTTTTCTAAGCTATTTCAATCCCACCAAGCAAAAATTTTTATTGCAAAATTCAAATCGCCCTGCAAGGGCGTTCCTCCACTATTTACTATTCACTATTCCTTATTCCCTATCAAAATTGGTGGTCAAGCACCTTTCCGCCAAGTATGCGGGCTGCAGAGCAGCAGCAGAGGGAAAATCTCCAGCCTGCCCAACAGCATGTCCATAGTAAGCACCAGCTTGGAGCCCACCGAATACCCCGCATAGCTGCCGGTAGGCCCCACCGCCCCCAACCCGGGCCCGATGTTATTCAGGCATGCCAGCACTGCCGAAAGATTCGTTTCCATAGAAAAACCATCGCTGCAGATCAGGATATAAGAAAGCACACAAAGAGCCCCGTAGGCCACAATATACACATTTACCCCCCGCACAACCGAGTCCTCCAGCACCTGCTTGTCCATCTCCACTACCTGAACACTCCTGGGCCGCAGCAGCTTCTTCAGCTCACTGGTCAGGGACTTAAACAGAATCAGCAGCCTTACAACCTTAATTCCGCCCCCGGTGGAACCTGCACAGGCTCCGGCTACCATTAACGTCAGCAAAAGGGTTTGAGAAAGCTGAGGCCACTGGGTATAGTCTACGGTTGTAAAGCCAGTAGTCGTCATAATACTGCTTACGGTAAAGGCCACATGATGCAGCGCCTGGCCCACGCTTTCAAAACAGTGGATGGAATTTACTGTAATCAACAGGATAGCCCCACCCATAATGCCACAGTACAGACGCAGCTCCTCCCCCAGCAGGGCGGCGGCAAACTCCCTGAGCAGCAGCAGGTAGTACAAGGAAAAATTCACCCCAAACAAAAACATAAACACCGTGCAAACCGTCTGCTGATAGGTGGTATAGCTTGCCATAGAATCCCCCAAAATGCCAAAGCCGCCGGTACCCGCCGTGCCAAAGGTAATGCACAGACTGTCAAAAAAGGGCATTCCTCCAAAAAACAAAAAGCAGAAGCAGATTGCTGTCATTACAATATAAATACCGTATAAAATGGTAGCTGTTTTATGGATTTTCGGGGTAAGCTTGGTAACGGCGGGGCCGGGGCTTTCCGCCCGGAGCAAATGCAGGGAGTAGCCGCTGTCCCTGGTGTTGGGCAAAATTGCCAGCAAAAATACCAGCATCCCCATGCCGCCCAGCCAATGGGTAAAGCTGCGCCAGTATAAAAGCCCCCGGCTCATACCCTCTATGTCGGTTAAAATAGAGGCGCCGGTGGTGGTAAAGCCGGAAACCGTTTCAAAAATACAGTCCACAAAGCTGGGGATTTCTCCGCTGATATAAAAGGGCAGCGCCCCCAAAACAGAAAGGGAGATCCAGGCCAGCGCTACCGTCACAAAGCCTTCACGGGCATAAAAACGGTGCTTGGCTTTCCGGCTCAGAGCTAACGTCACACCGCCTAACAGCAGTACAATGGCAATGGTCCAGGCAAGGCCCTGAATGGCGCTTGCTTCCCCATAATAAACCGCAAAGCCCAGGGCCGGCAGCATAAACACGCCTTCCAGCAAAAAAAGCCCGCCCAAAAGCTGAATAATAATCAAATAATTCATGCTCACGCTCTCCTCCGGGACGAAACTGCCCGGTTATCATCTCTGCCTCTGCACTCAGTCTGCAAAAATATTGTTCAAATCCAACAGGGTATTCTCCTCGGTGGAAACCAAAATCACCGTGTCCCCCTCCTGAATACAATCACTGCCTCGTGGAATGATTGTTTTGCCCTGGTGCGTAATACAGGCCACCAAAATCCCCTTTTTCAGCGCTAATTTCTCCAGCGGTTCCTCTAAATGGCGGGTATTTTTTGCTGCCTGGAACTCCATTGCCTCCACCTTGCCCCCTACAATCCGGTGCAAAGCAATCATCGAGCCGCCGGAAGTATTCTGCATAGCACGGACGTAACGCACTACGTCGTTGCTGCACAGCTCCTTGGGGCTGATAATGGTATCCACTCCCATGCTCTTAAATACGTCCACATACTCAATCCGGTTGATTTTGGTAATCACCTTGGGCACCCCGATATGATGGCCATACATGGAGATAATCAGGTTTTCCTCGTCCATATCGGTAAAGGTAAGCAGTGCGTCCGCCTGATCCAACCCCTCGGCCTCTAAAATGGACTGCTGGGAACCATCCCCTTCTATAATTACCGCTTTGGGCAGCAGGGTGGCTAAATGAAGGCATCGCTCGTGGTCCTTCTCAATAATCTTTACCCGAATGCCGGAGCGCATCAGCAATGCAGTGAGGTAAAAGGCAATCCTGCTGCCGCCGATGATTACCGCATTTTTGATTTTCTGCTTTTGGAGCCCTAAATTTTTAATCAGCGCAGTCAAGTCCTGAGAACTGGCTGTTACCGAAATATCATCGTTTTCCTGCAGAACAAACTGTCCATCGGGGATATATACCTGCTCTCCCCGCTCCACAGCGCAGATCAGCACCTTTACCTTGGCAATTTCCGGCATTTTGCTTAAGGGGACGCCGTTTAATGGGCTGTTTGCATTGATCCGAAGCTTTACAATGGCAACCTGTCCCCGGGCAAAGGTATCCCGCCGCAAAAAGGAGGGGAACTGGATCAAATGATAAGCCTCCCTGGCGGCGGCCTGTTCCGGGTTCACTGTCATGGAAAGGCCAAGCTCGTCCTTTAAGGCAACCAGCTGCTCAGCGTACTCGGGATTTCTTACCCGAGCGATGGTATGCAGCTTTTTGGCCAGCTTTTTGGCCATAATGCAAGTAAGCAGGTTAATTTCATCGGAGCTGGTGGCGGCGATCAGCAGGTCGGCTGTACCCACATCGGCCTGTTTCAGCACACTCATAGAAGCGCCATTGCCGTGGACCACCAAAATATCACTGACCTCAGTGCTTTTTTCCAGCAGCTTCCGGTTGGTGTCAATCACCACAATGTCGTGTCCCTCTTTGGTTAAAGACTCGGTAAGGGCGGCGCCCACCTTGCCGTCCCCTACAATAATAATCCTCATAATTCCTGATACCCCTCCGTACCACCAAGTTCTTCGTTCTTTTATCAGGACGCGGCAGCGCTTTATCGTCCGCGGCGTGATTCTGTGTTTCCCTGCATAGAAAACCTTTTCGGCCTCTGATCTGGGTAAAACAATGTTATTATAGCACACTCCTTTCCAAAAGGAAACCCGATATTTTAAGTAAAAGGTAAGAGTGAATAGTAAATAGTGAAGGTACGTTCCTTGCAGGAACGATTGGAATGTTGCTGCGGATTTTTTTTGTTATAAGGGTTTGAAATAGCTTTACTTTTTTTGTGATGGGTATATGATAAAGTTTAGATAAAAATAAGGGGGCGGGTCTATGAAAAAGAAGTTGCTGCCTAAAACGTTAATTTTTTTCATAGCAGCTGTGCTGTTGGTGATTTTGATTATTTGGACAATATGGGGGAATACGGCGTTGATGGTGAGTGCTGTTACCATTTCTAGTAGCCGAATTCCTTCTTCATTCTCTGGTTTCAAAATTGCGCAAGTGTCTGATTTGCATAATGCTGAGTTTGGAGAAAATAACGTCAAGTTATTGCGGCTGCTATCCGAGAGCTCACCGGATATTATTGCAATAACCGGTGATTTGGTGGACGCACGGCACACAGATATTGAGATCGCTCTCACATTTGTAAAACACGCTGTTCAGATTGCTCCGGTTTACTATGTAACAGGTAATCACGAAGCAAGCCTGCCGCAATATGATACACTGAAAACCGGCCTTGAGGCGGCAGGTGTGGTTGTGCTTGAAGATGAAGCAGTGCAATTAGAATCTGGAAGCGAGAGCATTGCGCTTGTTGGACTTTCTGATCCAAATTTTACCATTCGGAGTGATACGTTTGGCGAAGTTCCTGCAATGATCAGCGCCAAACTAAATCACTTCATTGATGATGAAAAAGGTTATACCATTTTGCTGTCTCACCGGCCTGAACTATTTGAAACATATGTGAATTGTAATGTTGACTTGGTTTTAAGCGGCCATGCACATGGAGGCCAATTCCGTCTGCCGTTTATCGGCGGCTTGGTCGCACCTAATCAAGGGCTGTTCCCTCAATATGACGCCGGCTTGTATACAGACGGCAATACCAACATGGTTGTCAGCCGTGGCATTGGAAACAGTATTATACCATTCCGTTTCAATAATCGGCCAGAAATTGTTTTGCTGGAGCTTAGCGATGAATAAGAAAATAAGGGGGGAGATGTCCAAGGGGGAAAACCGTTTCCATTTCGGAAAAGCTTATTTGGGAAGTTGGGGACAATAGGGCGGCAGTCCAGTCCTAGAGAACGAAAAACGGACGGTTTGCTTTTTGGGGCCAACAATGCTATAATAATTGCGAAAAACAAGGCAAAACGGAGGGGAAATTGAGTGATTTTGGAGCAATTTTCTGCCAAAAGCAGGCAAATTTCCTTATACTGCGGAGACGATGCTTTGGAAAAGAAATTGCCGGTAGTTATATTAAATGCCGGTGCGGAACAAGCTCCTGCCGTGTATGAGAAGTGCCGGGAGATAGGAGTTGGCAGCTTTGTTTTGGCGGTTGTTTCGGGCCTGAACTGGAACGCCGAGCTTTCCCCCTGGGCGGCTCCGGGGGTGTTCCGGGGTGAGGATTTTTCCGGCGGGGGCGAGGAGTATCTCCGGCTTCTGGAGGGAGAGATTGCGCCTCAAATTGCTGCATTTCTGCTTCAAAAAATGCAGTGCCGCGCTGCTTATTACGCCATTGCAGGGTACTCGCTGGCAGGGCTGTTCGCGGTTTACTGCGGGTATCAATCAGAGCTTTTTTCTCGGATCGCTTCGGTCTCCGGCTCCCTGTGGTTCCCGGGATTTTGGGAATTTGCAAGAGAAAACAGGCTGCAGCCCCAGGTGGAAAAGCTGTATTTCTCCCTTGGCAGCAAGGAAAAAAGATCCCGAAACCCAGTTTTGGCCACGGTGGAGGAAACCACCCGGCAGATCGAAAGGTTGTGCGCTTTTGGAGGGGCGAGCACCCTTTATGAGCAAAACGAGGGCAATCATTTTCAAGACCCTGCCGGGAGAATGGCAAAGGGAATCCGGTGGATTTTAGCATAATTACGGCCTTTGGGAGCATCCCTGGAGGCAGAAAACATCCCGGACGCAGGATGTCCTGGAAAAATACAGAGGATTGGAGGGCTTTTTATGACAAAACCACTGCTGGAAGGCTGTGTGGACAGCTTTGCTTCCGCCTTGACTGCTGCTCAAAACGGGGCGGACCGCCTGGAGCTTTGCGGGAACTTATCCATTGGGGGGACTACCCCCTCCCCTACCCTGTTTGAGCAGGTAAAGCGAAGCTGCGGAGTGAAAACCAACGTGCTGATTCGTCCCCGGTTTGGAGATTTTCTCTATGACGAGTATGAGCTGGAGGAGATGTGCGGGGAGATCACCGCTTTTCGGAAATTAGGGGCGGACGGGGTGGTAATCGGAGTGCTTACGCCTTGGGGGGAGCTGGATGAAAAACGCCTTGACCGGCTGATTGCCTGTGCGGAGGGCATGGAGCTGACCCTTCATCGCGCTTTTGACATGACAAAAGACCCCTTTGCCGCTTTGGAAACCGCTGTAAGGCTTGGCTTTACCACTATTTTAACCTCCGGGCAGGCAGCCAGCGCGTTAAAGGGGCAGGCGCTGCTGCAGGAGCTGCAGCTCCGTGCGGCGGGCAGAATTTCCATCATGGCAGGGGGTGGGGTGAACAGCAAAAACTTGACGGAACTGCACAAAAGTACCGGTATTACTGCTTTTCATACCTCCGGACGAAAAGGGCCTGTTCAAAGCGGGATGACGTACCGCAAGGAAGGCGTTTCTATGGGGCTGCCCTCACTCTCGGAGTATGAGCTTTGGCGGATGGATGCCGAAGAATTTGGGGCCTGTGCGGCGATTGTACATGATTTTTGAAGGGAATTTCATATTCTGCGGAATGCGGTCAGGGTTTGGCCAAAAGTCATGGCATGATTTTTGGGTCCCGCCGTCTTTATGGAAGGCGGACAAAACTTTTTTCTGCTTTGTGTGCTTTTCCTTTAGCCTTTCCAGATATTTTCACGGTTTTTCTATGCCCTCTGTGCCCATACTACTTTTGAAAGTTTGAAATAAAGAGGGTGAACTCATGCCCGATTATCAAAAAATGTATCTGCACCTATTTCGGGAAACCACCAAAGCGATTGAGCTGCTGGAACAGGCCCAGCGCCAAACCGAGGAATGGTACATTCAGGAGGAAATGCCGCTGCTGCTGTTTCCTCAAGGCGCAGAAAACCCCCAGGCTGCAGGACGTCCCTGAAGCTTGGGGGTTTTTATGCAGAATTTGCAGTTACCGGGCGCCAAAGCCTTTAGCCTGCGGCAGATTAGGAATTAAGCCTTGCCTGCAGAGCCAAACAGGTTGATTTTAAGGCGGACAGTCTCCTTGATCGCCTCAAAGCCGGGGCCAAGCAGCTTGCGAGGGTCGTAACCCTTACCTTTTTGATCCTTGCCCTCCTCAATGTACTTGCGGGTGGCGGCGGCAAAGGTAAGCTGACACTCGGTATTTACGTTGATTTTGGAAACACCCAGGGAAATAGCCTTTTTGATCATCTCCTCAGGGATGCCGGTGCCGCCGTGGAGTACCAAAGGCATTCCGCTGGTAGCCTGCTGAATTTTTGCCAGGGCATCAAAATCCAGGCCGGCCCAATTTTCAGGATACACGCCATGGATATTGCCGATGCCCGCGGCCAAAAAGTCGATCCCCAGGGCGGAAATCTTAGCGCATTCGGCAGGGTCGGCCACCTCACCGGTGCCTACCACGCCATCCTCCACACCGCCGATGGAGCCTACCTCTGCCTCTACGGAAATCCCTTTAGCGTGGGCGGTTTTCACAATTTCGGTGGTTTTCTCTACATTTTCATCAAAGGGGTAATGGCTGCCGTCAAACATAACAGAGGAGAATCCGGCCTCAATGCACTTTTTGGCGCCCTCGTAGGTACCGTGATCCAAATGCAGCGCTACGGGAACAGTAATGCCCAGGTCGTCAATCATGGCACTTACCATTGCGGCTACCGTCTTAAAGCCGGACATGTATTTGCCCGCGCCCTCGGAGACACCCAGGATTACTGGGGAATTCATTTCCTGAGCGGTTTGCAGGATCGCCTTGGTCCACTCCAGGTTATTGATGTTGAACTGGCCCACGGCATAGTGGCCCTCCTTGGCTTTGCGAAGCATTTCGGTTGCGCTTACTAACATAAAACATTACCTCCACTTTAAGCAACCCGGGTTGTCTGTTTTTGGGCAGACGAAAGCGGGTTGTTATTTTTCTAACGCATCTCTTTTAACATTATACTTGATTTATGCGGGGAAATCAAGGAATCGCGGGAGTTTTTATTGGCATTTAACAAAAAGTTAAAATTGCCGCATTGGCCAGACGGCCCTGCTGCCGATTTTGTTGGAACACTGTGCGGAAGCAGGCGCAGGAAAACAGGCAGGCGCTTACGTCCCTAAAGGCGGAACAGGGTGCAAAACTGCCGAAGAAAAGGGGAAATTCTTTGCCAACCCCGTTGACTTTCTGACGGGAATATGCTATGGTTATACCAGGATTTGAAAGCGTTTTCAATAGCTTTCTGTGAGATTTTATCTAAAACAGCGCGATATTAAAGCAGTATTATTAGCAAAAATAAAAAAAGGAGCGATATCGTCTATGGAAAAGAAAAACCGGTTTGTAACAGACCTGATTTCCCGCATGACACTGGAGCAGAAGATCGGCGCGATGCTTACCTTGGGTTTCTCTGGCGTAGTGCCAAGGCAGCATATTTATGATTACATCGAGAAGTATCACTGCGGCGGGCTGCGGCTTTCCACCGAAGGAAGGGTGTTTGGCAGTTATGTGGACCCGAAAACCGCAAAAAAGGTGGTATCAGTAGAGGGAAAAACCGGTGTGCGGTTCCAGGCGGCGCCGGTGCCTACAGCATCCCAGTATAAGGCCGTGCTGGACGATCTGCAGGCGGCGGCTCGGAGACGGCCTCTTTCCATTCCGCTGCATTTTTCCTACGATCAGGAGGGGGGCAGCAGTGCGGATTTTGCTTTTGGCGGGGTGCGTATCTTCACCAAGCCTATGGGCCTGCGGGCTACTAATGACCCCAAAATGGCCTACGAGGTTGCCAGGGCTGTGGCAAAGCAGAGCAAGGCGGTAGGGTTCAGCTGGATTCACTCCCCCGTACTGGATGTGAACTCCGACCCTCGTAATCCGGAAATTTACACTCGTTCCTATTCCGATAAGGTGGAGGACGTGGTGGAATACGCCATCCAAACCTGCCGAGGCTTTCAGGAAGGCAAAATGATCGCTACCGGTAAGCACTTCCCAGGCAGGGGGGATTCCGATGTAGACGCCCACTTTCAGGTACCGGTAATCAACGTGGACAAGGAAACCATGCTGAACCGGGAGCTGCTGCCCTACAAAAAGCTGATCGAACTGGATTTGCTGCCTTCCATCATGATTGCCCACAGCATTTTCCCCGCCTTTGACCCGGTGGATATTGCCACCGTTTCCAAGCCTATTTTGACAGGACTGCTGCGGGAAACCTTAGGGTTTAACGGGGTAATTACCACCGACAGCATGACTATGGGCGCGGTAGCCACCCGCTATGGGGTAGCCAAGGCCTGCGCTATGTCCCTGGAAGCCGGTGCGGATTTGGTGCTGATGAAGTCAGAAAGCGGGCTGGTGGAGGACACCGTCGCCGCCATCCGGGAGTCGATCGAATCCGGCAGGATTTCCGCCGAAGAGCTGAATAACAAGGTTTACCGCATCCTGAGTTTAAAATATGAGTATGGGCTGTTTTATGACGCAGAGGACCACGACGTCATACCGGAAACGGTGATAAACGACAAGAGCGTGGTGGAGCTTTCCAAACGGGTGGCAAGAGGCTCGGTGCTGGTTGGACGGGATGAAACCTCCGCCCTGCCTTTAACCCCGGAGGAAAATGTGCTGGTGATTGAGCAGATGGTGAAAAACTATAATAATATGGACTGGCATTCCGGCATATTGTTTGAAAACTGCCTGAAGTACAGCCGGAAAATCTCCTACCTGGAAACCATGTATACCTATGATGATAAGGATAAGGAACGGATTCTGGCGGAGATCCCTGCCTGTGATACTGTGGTGGTGACCAACTACTTTATTCGGGGCAAGCTGTGCAACAAGGAATTTATTCAGGAGCTGATTGCCAAATTCCCGGAAAAGAAGTTTGTAGTGGTAACCAATACTCCTTATGAGGAGGTTTCCATCCCCAAAAATGCAAGGACGGTTGTGGTTACCTTTGCAACCTCGCCGGATAACATTGAGGCTACCGCCGGCGTGCTTTATGGGAAGATTACACCGGAGGGGGTATGGCCTATTCAGCATAAATTAGGAGCAGCGGAATAGAAAAATTACAGGGGATGCCCATTGCCTTTTGACTGGGAAACTGCTATATTAAAGAGAGAAAGCCGCCCTGAGGCGGAAAAGTTAAGGAGTGTGGATGGCAATGCTGAAAGGAATTCCCAGTATTTTAACCCCGGAGTTGCTGAAAATTTTGATGGAAATGGGCCACAGTGACGAGCTGGTGATCGCCGACGGAAACTTCCCCAAGCTGGGGCACCCGGATCAGGTGGTTCGTCTGGACGGACATGGTGTGCCGGAAATTTTGGACGCAGTGCTCCGGTTTATGCCGCTGGATACCTATGTGGAGGCTCCTGTGCTGCTGATGGAAGTGATGAAAGGAGACACAGTGGTGCCTACGATCTGGGAGGAGTACCGGCGGATTATCAAGGAACGGGAGGAAAACCCGGTGAAAATCCAGCCTATCGACCGGTTTGAGTTTTACGATCGGGCCAAAAAGGCATATGCGGTAATTACCACCAGTGAAACAGCCCTTTATGCCAACATTATTCTAAAAAAGGGCGTAGTTGTGGAGAAATAACTCCTTCCCCAACAAAAAACCAATCAGCCGGCAAAGCTTTGTTTTTCAGGACGAGGCTTCGCCGGCTTTGCTTTTTGGGCAGGCCAGGTGCAAGGCGGCGCATAATTCCGACGCTTTTGGCTACCCTACCAGAGAAAGGCTTTGCCGCAATGTACAGAGCCGCTGCGACACGGGACGTCCTGAAGAAAGGACTTGCCGCGCTGCGCAGGAATATGGGGCAGCGGAACGTCCCTTACCAAAAACAGGGGGAAGCAGGAATGAGAGCGAGCCGCAGGCTGATTGGAGCTTTTTGCGTGTTTATTTTGGGGGCCATGGCTATGTACTTCCGGCTGTATTATCTAACGGCAGGCGGGGAATTTTCCATGGCGTCAGACCAACAGAGCAGCAGAACATTGACAGTGGCTTCCAATCGGGGGCTGTTTTATGACAGAAATTTGCAGCCTTTGGTAAATTTGGGTACCCAGTACCGGGCAGCGGTTCTGCCGGACCCTATGTCCGCAGGGCGACTTTTGAAGGTAGTGGAGCCGGAGCGGCAGCAGGATATTTTGGAAATTTTGCAGCAGGGACGTCCCTTTGTGATGAACCTGGAGCACAGCGGGCTGTATGCCAGAGGCGTACATGTTTTTTCAGTTTATCAACGATACAGCGATCCACCGTTAGCAGCGCATCTGATCGGATATACCGATTCCGGAGGCTCCCAGGGGGTAGCGGGGCTTGAAAAAGGGTACGACAGCCTTTTGCAGCAGCCTGGGGCCTCTATTGAAGTAACCTACCTGGTAAATGCCCGCGGTACAGCTGTTGCCGGAGCTGCCCCGGAAATCAGCCAGGAAAATTATGAAGTAAAATCCGGCGTGATGCTTACCTTGGACAGGGAGATCCAAACCCTGTGTGAGCAGGTGGCCAGAGGCGCCAACGGGTTTGACAAAGGCGCTATTCTGGTGATGGAACCGGAAACCGGGGATATCCTGGCCAGTGTAAGCCTGCCGGATTTTTCTCAAAACAATGTGGCGGAATATCTGGAGGCGGAGGACAGCCCGTTTCTCAACCGGGCGTTCAGCGCTTACAATGTGGGCTCCACCTTTAAGCTGGTGGTAGCTGCCACAGCGCTGGAAAACGGCATTTCCGCACAGCATCGCTACACCTGCACCGGCATGGAAAATGTGGGCGGGCAGATTTTTTACTGCAATAATCTTTCCGGCCATGGCAGCATTACCATGGAGGAGGCTGTGGAGCACTCCTGCAACACTTATTTTATCCACCTGATGGAAGAGCTGGGGCCGGATCTGATCCTGCATATGGCAGAAAGCATGGGGTTTGGGACATCGGAATCAATTGCAGCAGGAATCTCGATTTCCAGCGGGAACCTGCCTACAAGAACTGAGCTGAACACCCCGGCGGAGGCGGCGAATCTGAGCTTTGGCCAGGGCAAGCTGCTGGCCACTCCACTGCAGATTGCAAAAATGCTCTCGGTAATTGTAAACGGCGGCCACAGCGTAACCCCCAGGCTGGTAGAAGGCACTGTGGGAGAAAACGGACTGCCGGACCAAACAGAACCCAGGTATGCCTCCAACCCCATTTTAAAAACCAGAACAGCGGCACTATTGCGGCAATTTTTGGTAAAGGTTGTGGAGGAGGGCAGCGGCAGCAGAGCCAAACCAGCAGTAGGAGGCGCAGGCGGCAAAACCGGTTCCGCCCAAACCGGTTTGTATGAAGAAGATGGCGAAACCGAGAAGGTTCACGCCTGGTTTGCCGGCTTTTACCCCGCGCAGGAGCCAGAGTATGTGATCGTGGTTTTTGTAGAAGACGGAGAGTCCGGCGCTTTGAAGGCAGCCCCGGTTTTTCGCCAGATTGCCGACGGCCTGTACCTGATGCGCAAGGATCAGGAACCAACGCCTCCAAAAGAGCCCGAGGCTAAGGAGAAGTCTGCTGAAAAAGATTGATTCACAGCTGGAAGTATAGTATAATATACCTGTCTTGTGCAGCCGTCTCCGGGACGTGACAGCTCTTGTTTTTCTCAAGCTTTCCCCTGCAGCCTGCCGAAAAAAGGCGCAAAACATAAAAGCGGCAGGACGTCCCGCAAAAAGGCGTAGGCTGGCGGTGAATTTTAAATCAAATGCTCCGGGCTTCAATGGGTTCGGCGTCATAAGGAGGTAGCAGCTTGGAAAATAAACCCTTTGTAATTGTAACCGATACCACCAGTGACATTACGGCAGAGCTTGCCAAAAAGCTGGGGGTTGGCCTGATGGGAATCTCCTACAACATGGAGGGAGAGGAGTATGACGGCCTGGACCATGTTTTAACCCCGGAGGTTTTTTACCAGAAGATGCGGGAGGGCGCCATGCCTCAAACCCAGCAGATTAACCCGGATCAGTTTTACCGGTACTTTAAGGTACGGGCGGCCAGCGGGCTGGATATTATTTATCTGGCCTTTGCTTCAGAGCTGAGCGGTACCTACAATAACGCCCTTACCGCCAAGGAGGACCTTTTGCAGGAGTATCCAGACATTCGCATTGAGGTATTTGATACCAAAAGCGCCTCCATTGGGGAGGGGCTGCAGGTGTATTTGGCCGCTCAGATGCAGCAGCGGGGGGCCTCCTATGATGAAATTGTAGCCTCGCTGGAGGATACCCGAAACCACCTTACCACCTACTTTACCCCGGACGACCTGTTTCACCTCCACCGGGGCGGGCGGGTTTCCAAGGCAACGGCGATTGTAGGCTCCATGCTGGGGATTAAGCCGGTGCTGCACGTCAGCGATGAGGGCAAGCTGCTGCCGGTTGGCAAGGTGCGGGGCAGAAAAGCCGCTCTTGCCGCCATGGTGGACGCCCTGGTGGAGCTGGGGCAGGAGAACCCGGCGGATGACATTGTAATGGTAGGCCACGGCGGCTGCAAGGAGGACGCTGAAGCAGTGGTGCGCATGGTAAAGGAGCGCACCGGCCGCAAGCACGTGATGCTGTTTGACATTGGGCCGTGCATCGGGGCGCACTCCGGGCCGGGTACTATTGATATTGCTTTTTTGGGGACGAAGCGGTAGCCTAATATTGCGGTGCTAAAAGGAGAGTCTGAGAAAAATCCAGGCTCTCTTTTTTGTGCAGATACAGAGAGGAAAGCCCCTTTTGTTTCGGCTATACTGAAAACAGAAGGACGGATAAAAGGAGTTGGACAGAATGGAATGGATAGACCGGATGAACCAGGCCATTGATTACCTGGAGCAAACCCTGACCGAAAAGCTGGACTATGAGGCGCTGGGACGAATCGCCTGCTGCTCGTCCTACCATTTTCAGCGGATGTTCGCTTATATGGCGGGGGTTCCGCTCTCTGAGTACATCCGCAGGCGGAAAATGTCCCTCGCAGCAGTGGATTTGCGGGAAAAGGAGGCGAAAATTATTGACGTGGCGGGGAAATACGGCTATAATTCCCCTACCGCGTTTAACCGGGCGTTTCAGTCTGTCCACGGAATTGCCCCCTCCGTTGTGAGAAATGAGGGGGTATCGGTAAAGTCCTTCCCACCCATTCGGTTTAAAATTACGGTAAAAGGGGTAGAAGAGATGAATTATCGGATTGAAACAAAGGGCGCTTTTCGGATTGTAGGGGTTTCGGTGCCGCTGGAAAAGGATATTGAGAAGAACTTTGCGGTTATCCCCCAAAAATGGCAGGAAATCTCAATAGACGGAACGCTGCAGCGGCTGATTGCCATGATGGACGCACCGCCCATGGGGGTGCTGGGGGTAAGCACCTGCAACGATGGGGAGCAGTGGCGGTATTATATTGCGGTACCCACCTCCCAGCAGGCAGAGGGCCTGGAAGAATATATAGTACCGGCAGCCACCTGGGCCATTTTTCCCGGGGAAGGGACAAACCAGTCAATCCAGGAGCTGGAGCAGCGAATTATTACCGAATGGTCGCCCACCTCCGGCTATGAGTACGGCAACGCACCGGACATCGAGGTTTACCTGAACCCCGACCCCCAGAATGCCAAGTATGAGGTTTGGATTCCTGTAGTGAAAAAATAGCCCGTTACAGCCTTTTGTTTTGCAGGGACGTCGCTTTTGCAGGCGTTCCTGCGCTTTTGGCAGGGGCGGCACGGCAGTTTGGGGCAAAAGGTGGACAAAATGTGCTTACGTCCGCCAAAAAGGAAACAAAAAAATTGCGGGATTGCCCCTTTCCCCCCTTGACGCCGGGCGATTCTTTTGCTATAATAACCGGTGTAATATTCCTCAATAGCTCAGCTGGCAGAGCATGCGGCTGTTAACCGCAGGGTCGTAGGTTCGAGCCCTACTTGAGGAGCCACCAGATAAGGCCCGGAGCCGGTTGGTACTCCGGGCTTTTCTTCTGAAATCAGGGCCTTTAGCTCAGTTGGTTAGAGCAACCGGCTCATAACCGGTCGGTCCAGGGTTCGAGTCCCCGAAGGCCCATATCACTGCAATAAAAAGCGCCTCCTGCTATGGGGGCGTTTTTTGTTGCAGCCGGCCCGGCTCTGTGCTATACTTTTTACCATAAAAAGGAGGTTTTAACCATGTTTGATCTTACTAAAATACCCCCTTTATACCATACTTTGCGCAACCAGGGCCGCTTTGACTACGACACGGGCCATGCCCTTTTTCTGGACAACATGGAGTGGATGGATTACAATGACCTGCTGCACTATACACCGGAGGAAGGTATGCCGGAAAATATGCTGCCCTTCGCCTTTAACAGCGGCGGGGATCACTGGATGTTTGTGGAAAACGGCAGTAGCGAGCCTATTATAGCAATCTGCTACCACGATACCGGCGACGGCCAGTATTACGCCAAAAGCTTTCAAGACGCCCTTTTCCGCAGCATAATAGAATATGCCGCCAACGGGATGATTGCCGAGGAAAAGGACGAACCTTACTTTGCCGACCATGGACGCTTGATGCAGGAGGAGTTTCGAGCCTATTGCGAAATTTTCGCCGGCCTGATGCCGGAAGCCTACCTTGCGGAGTTTGCCGCAATCTCCGGAATGCCTTTACAAAAAATGGAAGACAGCGGCTATTTTCGGTACGCATTTATTTCCTATGACAAAGCGGATGCCATAATTCAGCGGCACTGCAATTTTATCCAGCTCAATCAGGAATTTATCTGGTGGAACGAAGAGGAATAGAACCACCTAATTATAGAAAAGAGGAAAAAACATGGGCAAAAAACGATTGCTTTGGCTGGCTTTTTTGCCTTCGTTGCTGGCGGTTTTTCTGCTGCGCCAATGCTACAACGCCCTGTTCTGGTCAGATTATGAGGTACTCACCTCGCCTCAGGGCACCAATACGGTGGTTATCCAGTATGATTGGGGCTGCCGGCCAACTGTTTACCTGAAAAACGGATTCTGGCAGCAAAAAATCTGGGAGACGCCTCGGGGCGGCTTTATGGAAACCATCCATTTTGGGACGGAGTGGATGTCGGAGTATCAGCTGCACCTTTATTTGCCGGAGTATGACGAAGAATACTATATCGACTTGCCCCAAAAGTAAGCGCGGGGCTTAAAAGGGCGTAAGGCTTGGCGACGTCCTGAGAAAGAGGGTTAGGGGGAGTTTGTATGGATGAGAAGGAGATTATCCGGGTGGCAAGGCCAGAGGATGCCCCGGCACTTTTGGGCATTTATGGGCCTTATATTGAGCATACCGCCATCACCTTTGAGTACACTGTACCTACCCCGGAGCAATTTGCCGGACGTATCTCCCACACCTTGGAGCAGTACCCCTATCTTGTGGCGGAGCGGCAGGGAGAGCCAGTGGGCTACGCTTACGCCGGGACGTTTGTGGGCAGGGCGGCCTGCAGCTGGTCGGCGGAGGTCAGCGTATATATTCGGCAGGATCAGCGCCGCACCGGGTTAGGCGGCAGGCTTTATGACGTCTTAGAGCGGATACTGCAGGCACAGAATGTCCAAAACATGAATGCGTCCATAGCCTTGCCGGAGCAGGACGACCCATACCTTACCAAAAATAGCGCGCTGTTTCACGAGCATTTGGGCTTTACGCAGGTAGGGGCTTTTCACAACTGCGGATATAAGTTTGGCAGCTGGTACAGCCTGCTTTGGGTAGAAAAGCAGATTGGGGAGCATGGCAAAAATCCCGCTCCGGTAATTCCTTTCCCCCAACTTTCTCCGGAGGTTTTGCGGAAAGCAGGAGTATCTGTATAAGATGCAGTTCGGGCTTTAAGGCAGTTTATTTCGCGGCTGTCCACACCTGCTACAGTTTGCAGACGACAATGGAGCCATGGTTTCATGGCTCTGTTTTTTATCGGCTGCTTTATCACAGTCCAGCAGTAAATTCTCCGCTTTACAAACGGGGCAGGTTCTGCTATAATTTCTATAATTCATCTTGATTCTTTTCACTTGCTGATAGAAAGGAAGTTATCCCCTTATGAACTACATTTTTTCGGACAAAATCGCCTCTTTGCAGCCTTCTGCTATCCGGGAAATCCTCAAGCATACCGCTGACCCCAGCGTGATCCCCTTTGCAGCGGGCAACCCTGCGCCGGACGCCTTCCCTATCCAGGAGGTACAGCGGATTACCGCCGAAATTTTGGCGGAAAACCCCATCGCCGCCCTGCAATACTCTGTAACCGAGGGCTATCCGGCTTTGATTACTGTTATGAAGGACTTTTTGAAAAGCCACAACCATATCAATTCCAGCAACCCTAATGAGGTGATCATTACTTCCGGCGCACAGCAGGGGATTGAGCTCTCCTGCAAGGTTCTTTGTAATGAGGGCGATGCCGTGATCTGTGAGGATCCCAGCTTTATCGGCTCGCTCAACTCGTTCCGCTCCTACCACACCCGGCTGGTGGGGGTAGAGATGGAGCAGGATGGCATCTCCATTGAAAAGCTGGAGCAGGCTTTGAAAACTACCCCCAATGCCAAGCTGATTTATCTGATTCCCAATTTCCAGAACCCCTCCGGCATTACCATGAGCCTGGCCAAGAGAAAAGCGGTTTACGAGCTGGCCTGCCGCTATAACGTGATGATTTTGGAAGACAACCCCTATGGCGACCTGCGGTTTGAAGGCGAGGACATCCCCGCTATTAAAACCTTGGATACGGAAAACCGGGTGATTTACTGCGGCAGCTTCTCCAAAATTCTGGCGCCCGGCCTGCGGGTAGGATATGTCTGCGCACCCAAACCGGTGATTGCCAAGATTACAGTGGCCAAGCAGTGCTCTGATGTCCATACCAACATTCTCTCACAGATGATCTGCCACCGCTTTATGACACAGTGCGATATTGAGGCGCATTTGAAGCGCTTACGTCAGATATATGCCGGCAAATGCAGGCTGATGCTGGACGGTATTAAAGCGAATTTCCATCCTTCGGTTGCCTATACAAAGCCCCAGGGCGGCCTGTTTTTGTACTGCACTTTGCCGGGCGGAGCCGATATGGTGAAGTTCTGTACTACGGCAGTAGCAGAACATAAGGTAGCTGTAGTGCCTGGCACAGCCTTTTTGGCGGACGAAAGTGCAGGCACCCAGTCTTTCCGGTTAAATTACTCTACCCCCAGCGACGGGCAGATTGTTCGCGGCCTGGAGATTTTAGGGGAGCTTACCAAAAAATTACTGTAGCGCAGCAATGAGTATGTGGGCCAGCCTTTCACCACACTCAAACAAATTTCCTGCCCACGCCAAAAAGCTTGCAGAAGCTCCAAGAAAAAGCCTGAGAACAAAAGAGCAGTCCTGTCCCAGAAAAAAATAGATACAAAGAGGAGAGCTTTATCATGGAACAACCCATCATGGAACCGCAGAAGACGGAGAAAAAGAAGATTATCTTTTCCGGCATACAGCCCACCGGCAGCTGGACCTTGGGCAACTATCTGGGGGCCGTGCGCAATTGGGGCGCTTTGCAGGAGGAGTACCGGTGCATTTACTGCATCGTGGATATGCATGCTATTACGGTAAGGCAGGACCCCAAGGAGTTTAAGCAGAAGATTTTGGAGGGCTATGCTTTACTGCTGGCCTGCGGGGTGAACCCGGAGAAAAGCATCGCTTTTATTCAAAGCCATGTGCCTACTCATGCAGAGCTGAACTGGGTTCTTTGCTGTCATACTCAATTTGGAGAGCTTTCCCGCATGACGCAGTTTAAGGATAAGTCCGCCAAACACCCGGATAACATCAACGCGGGCCTGTTTACCTACCCTTCCCTGATGGCGGCGGATATTCTGCTGTATCAGGCGGAGCTAATCCCGGTAGGAGACGACCAGAAACAGCACGTAGAGCTTACCCGGGATGTTGCCACTCGGTTTAATGGCCTGTACGGCAATACCTTTGCCATACCGGAGGCTTATATTCCCAAGGCGGTCAGCCGGATTAAATCTCTGGCAGACCCTACCAAAAAGATGTCCAAGTCCGATGAAAACAAAAACGCAGTTATTTTAGTGCTGGATGAACCCGGCACCATTGTAAAAAAGTTTAAGCGTGCGGTTACTGATTCCGAAATGGAGGTAGCGTATCGGGAGGGCAAGGATGGCATCAACAATCTGATGACCATCTATCAGGCCTTTACCGGCAAAACCATGGAGGAAATTGAACGGGATTTCTCCGGTAAGGGCTATGGAGACTTCAAAGCCGCTGTGGGAGAAACCGTGGCGGATGGCTTAAAGCCTGTACGGGAAAAATATCAGCAGCTGATGAGCGATAAAGCCTATCTGGAAAGCTGCTACCGTACCGGAGCGGAAAAGGCCACAGCCATATCCCGCCGCACCATGGAAAAGGTTTATAAAAAGCTTGGTTTTGTACGCTAAATGTATCAAAAGAGAGGGAAATCTCATGGGATTGGCCTATTTTTGTATACTGCTCGGCATCGCCATAGCGGGCATCTTTGGGGGAGCTCTGTTGGTAGCCGCCTTGGTTGTCTGGAAAAAGGCCGCCAGGAAATGGCTGGCGCTTCTCCCCTTGTTGATGTCCATTCCCTGTATCTACACGGCCCTGGGGCTGCTGGTGCTTTTCCTGCGGGAGCCTCCTTGGCGCTTTCACTTTTAGCCTTAAATATTGTGTAAAAAACCCGGAGCAAGGCGCAAACAAGCGCTTTCCGCTCCGGGTTTTTGTTAGGACATGACAGCCGATTTCTTTTTTCGAGCTTTCTCAAAAAGTCTGCAGCATTTTCTTTTTCTACAATTATTACATCTCACCTGGAGCTTTCAGGCATCTTTTTTATATAAAATACCATGCAGTCTATTTTGCCCTGCTAAAGTGCGGAAATCTGTTGGTAGATCCTATAAAAATCATTTTATTCTCATTCAAAATATATGCATCCATACAATTTTTGTTCTTTTCTCCTCAAAACGGACAGCTTTTGCAAACCGCCCTCCAAAAAGCTATACTATAAACCAGAAAAAGCCAAGAACATCAAAACCCGGGGCAGCAGTACCGTCCTAAAACGCCCCGGAAAAATAAGGAGGGCTGCTTTATGGCTGATTCGTCCAAAAAAATAACAACGTATGACCTGGTGGTTGTGGGTGTAATGGCGGCAATTTGCTTTGTTGTTACCTACTTTTTCAAAATCGGGCCGATCCCCACCCCCACCGGACCCACCCAAATTAAGCTGGGCAACGCATTTTGCCTGCTGGCAGGGCTGCTGT
>CATJLA010000071.1 GCA_949741215.1 uncultured Oscillospiraceae bacterium | reverse complement strand
CCGCAATATTAAAATCGCTCCCGTAAGGGAGGGTTCTTACACTATTTACTATTCACTATTCCTTCTTACTTCAAGTTAATGTTTCACGTGAAACATTTTTAGCAATTCAAAGAGGCTATTTCAATCATAGTCAGTCGAAAATTTCCGCTGCAATATTGAAATCGCTCCCTCAAGGGAGGGTTCTTACACTATTTACGAGGTGAAAACCTTCACCTCTTTCACTATTCCTTCTTAACCTTAAGTTATTGTTTTATGTGAAACATTAACTTTGGCCTTTTCACAGCAGCAAAATTGTGTTATAATGAATTTATTATGCGGAAATTTGAAGAAAATAGGCTGCAGACGGCAAAAGTGCTCTGCCGAATAGCTGAAATTCGCACTTACGTCCCAGCAAAATGAGAAAAGGTAAGGATTTGTCAACCATGGGAAAAATTATTGCATTTGCCAATCAGAAGGGCGGCGTGGGAAAAACCACCTCGGCTGTAAACCTGGCGGCCTGCCTGGGGGAGAAGGGAAAAAAAATTCTGCTGGTAGACATCGACCCTCAAGGGAACGCCACCAGCGGGCTTGGGGTAAACAAACGGGGGATCGCTCATTCAACCTACGACCTGCTGGCGGGAGACCTGGAAACTGCTCAGGCCGTTGTAACCACCAAGTTCAAAAATGTAGAGGTTCTGCCCTCTCACATGGCGCTGGCCGGGGCGGAAATTGAACTGGTAGAGATGGACAACCGCACCGGCAGGCTAAAAAAAGCACTGCTGGAGGTTAAACCCCAGTACGATTTTATCATTATCGACTGCCCTCCCTCCTTGGGGCTGCTCACCTTGAATGCGCTTACCGCCTGCGATACCATTCTGATCCCTATCCAATGCGAATATTTTGCCCTGGAGGGACTTAGCCAGCTGATCGCCACAGTGCGGCAGGTAAAACGGCTGTATAATCCCCAAATTGAGGTGGAAGGGGTACTGCTCACCATGTATGACGGTCGCCTGAATCTGACGATTCAGGTGGTGCAGGAGGTAAAAAAATACTTTCCGCGGAAGGTGTTCAAAACGGTGGTGCCGCGCAACGTTCGGCTTTCGGAGGCGCCCAGCTTTGGGCAGCCCATTTTGTATTTTGATAGATACTCCAAAGGCTCCATAGCCTACGCCGAGCTTGCCAAGGAGATCATCAAAAACAACCAGTAGCCCTTTTGACGGGACTGCATGGGGGCAATTTGTTCGTTTTGTTCCAAAGCCGTAATAAAAAATAAGTGCAGGTTAAAAAAGGACCTACCCCAAAAATGTTTCACGTGAAACATTTTTAGAGTTTAAAGCGGCTATTTTGATCACAGCCGGTCGAAAATTCCCACTGCAATATTAAAATCGCTCCCGTAAGGGAGAGTACCTACACTATTTACGAGGTGAAAACAGTTCACCTCTTTCACTATTACTTCTTACCTCAAGTTAATGTTTCACGTGAAACATTTTGCAGTTTAAAGCGGCTATTTCGATCACAGCCGGTCGAAAATTCCCACTGCAATATTAAAATCGCTCCCGTAAGGGAGGGAACCTACACTATTTACTATTCACTATTACTTCTTACTTCAAGTTAATGTTTCACGTGAAACATTTTTAGGGTTTTGCAAGGAGGAATTTGATCATGGCAAAAGCCAAAAAGGGCGGTCTGGGGAAGGGCTTAGATGCCTTGTTTATTGATAACGATACTACTGAGGGGAACGAGCTTATTATGCTGCGGCTTTCGGAAATTGAGCCGAACCGGGAGCAGCCCAGAAACCATTTTGACGAATCTGCCCTGGCGGAGCTGGCGGATTCTATACGGCAGCACGGGGTTTTGCAGCCCCTAACAGTACGTCCGCTGCCTACCGGCGGGTACCAGATTGTAGCGGGAGAACGGCGGTGGAGGGCCTCCCGCATGGCTGGGTTGGCAGAGGTGCCGGCTTTGGTTCGGGATATGAGCGACCTGCAGGCTATGGAGATTGCGCTGATTGAGAACCTGCAGCGGCAGGATCTCAACGCTATGGAGGAAGCCTACGGCTACCAGCTGCTGATGAACCGCTTTGATTTGACTCAGGATGAGGTAGCGGAAAAGGTTGGCAAATCTCGTCCTGCAATTGCGAATACGCTGCGGCTGCTGAATTTGCCGGAAACCGTGGCGGAAAAGGTGCGGATGGGCCAAATTTCCTCCGGCCATGCCCGGATTTTGCTGGGGATTGAGGACACGGAGCAGTTGGAGCAGCTGGCAAAACAGGTCGAGAAGGGAGAGCTGAGTGTCCGGGAGCTGGAAAAGCTTGTAAAAAGCCAAAAAGATGATAAGAAAAAGGGTAAGGGGTTCCAGCTGGTGCCGTATCAGGACCCATATTACCAGGAGGCGCAGTTAGCCTTGGCCCAGGAGCTGGGGCGGAAGGTAGAAATTACCCCTGCCAGAGGCGGAAAAGGCAAAATGATGCTGGAATTTTACGATAAGGACGATTTGATAGCCTTGGTTGGACAGCTGGCCAAAAAGCTTACCTGACCTTTGGCTGCAGCGCATTCTATAAATTGGGACGGGACTGCTGGTTGGCAGTCCCGTCCCTTTGTGTTTGGCTTTTTGAAATTTTAATGCCGCCCTTAAAATTGTTTCACATAAAACAATAACTTAAAGTAATAAGGAATAGTGAAAGAGGTGAACACAGTTCACCTCGTAAATAGTGTAGGAACCCTCCCTTACGGGAGCGATTTTAATATTGCGGCGGTGATTTTTGGTCGGCTGTGGTTGAAGTAGCTGGTTTGCGTTGTGAGAGTTTCAATGCAGCCCCTAAAATTGTTTCACGTGAAACATTTTTAGAGCTTAAAGAGGCTATTTCAATTACGGTTGGCTGAAAATTTTCACTGCAATATTGAAATCGTTCCCCCAAGGGAGGGTTCATTCATTATTTACGAGGTGACTGTCCACCTCTTTCACCATTACTTCTTCCTTCAAGTTGAGGCTATTTCTATTTACTTTTTATTCTTATAGGCCGATTGCTTGGGAATTTTGACAACATATTCTATAAATTGGTCGTCCTCTCGGGTTTGGGTGGTGGCTTCAATTCCTGCCAGCTTCATGGTGTCCATTGCGCGGTTGATGGTGTTTAGAAAAATGCGCAGGTCTTTGACTACGACTCGGGTGGTGCCGGCTTTGGCCTGGGGCTTGAGGGCGCCTTCCAACAGCTGGGCGACGTAGTGCTCTGTCATGGCTACAGTGTATTGATGCTCGGTTACTGCCGCAACAGCTGTCTCTAACTGACGGACATCTTCCAGGCGAAGCAGTGCTCGGGCATGGCGCTCGGTTAAGCCGCCCTGTAAAATTTGCTCTCGTATAGTGGGGGAAAATCGGAGTAATCTTAGCTTATTTGCTATGTATGACTGGGACTTACCCAGGCGGGCCGCGGTTTGCTCCTGAGTAAAGTTCCAGCGCTCCATTAAGCCGCGAATGGCTTCGGCTTCCTCAAAAAAGGTGAGGTCGCTGCGTTCGATATTTTCAATCAGGGCTAATTCGGCGGAGCGGTTGTCTGACATCTCCTGAATGATAGCGGGGATTTGCTGCCGGTTCAATAGCTTAAAAGCCTGCAGGCGGCGCTCCCCTGCCACCAGCTCGTACCGAAGCTCGGCGTCGGTTTTCCACACCGGGCGCAGCAGGATCGGTTGAATCAGGCCGGACTGCTCGATGCTTTTTGACAGCGTTTCCAGCTCCTCCATGTGGAAAACCTTTCTCGGCTGGGCGGGGTTGGGATCGATTTTTTCCACCGGTACCAGTACAATCTGATCTCCTTTGGAAAGCTTTGCCCATTGCTTTTTTGACTGCGTTGTCCTGGATAAAAGACCCATGCCGATTTCCTCTTTTCTATGTTGTTTCAATGGTGTTTGCTCTTACCGGTTCTCTTTGAAATAATAAGTTTGCGGGACGAAATGCTGCGGGAGGCATTGTGGCTGCAGATTTGTCTGACAGGGCGAAACATTTGGGGGGGTTAGGGAGAGCCTGCCGGGGGCTTGAGATGACAGGGCGGCAGTCTTGTCCTTAAAAAAGCGGCGAAAAAGCCCCTTTTAGGACAGGATGCTCCCTGGTGGTGGGGATATGGTTTCATCCTATCATAAAAAGGGCTTGTCCGCCAGCGGTTTTGATCGCAGAAAATGGCATTTTTACCGGGGTTTTTCGGTTTTACAGAGGGGTTTTTGCTATCTTTGCGGAGGGGCGGGGGTATTTTGTCGCAGTTTGCGATATTTTTCTAATAATTACAATGCTCCGCTTTTGATCGCCGGGAAGCTCGAATTTTTTGATCTGTTCGATTTGTCCGCCTAAGGTGGATATTGCTTTTTGGGCCTGGGCAAGCTCTTGCTCAATTTCAAAGCCTTTTAAGGCGGCGAAGATACCGCCAACCTTGACGTAGGGCAGGCAGTACTCCGAAAGCTCCTGCAGGTTGGCTACTGCCCGGGCGGTGGCGATGTCAAATTTTTCCCGCAGGGCGGGGGTTCTGCCTCCCTCCTCTGCCCGGGAGTGGATGCAGCGGGTTTGCTTCAGGCCCAGCTGGGCGCAGGCGGTTTGCAGGAAGGTAACGCGCTTATTCAGGCTATCCAGCAGGGTGAGGGGGAGATCCGGCCGGGCAATTTTAACCGGCAGGGACGGAAAGCCGGCACCGGTTCCTACGTCGATCAAGGCGGCGTTTTGGGGGATGCCGGCATGGAGCAGCAGCAGGCTATCCAAAAAGTGCTTGATTAGGATGCCCTCCGGGTCGGTGATGGCGGTGAGGTTGATTTTTTGGTTCCATTCTACCAGAAGCTGGGCGTATTGGTCCAGTTGGGCCAGCATTTGGCCGGTTAAGGCCGGAAGGGCGTATTGCTGTGCCAGAGTTTGAAGCCTTTGGGTATCAATCATTTTGCGAAAACTTCCTTTCTTCTTGGGACGAGGGTGAGGCAGGACGCTTTTGCTGCTCTAACCAGATCAGCAGCACCGAGATATCCGCCGGGTTGACGCCGGAGATGCGGGACGCCTGGCCGATGCTGACGGGGCGTACCTTTTTCAGCTTCTCTTTGGCCTCCAGGCGCAGGCCGGAGATGGAATCATAGTCAAAATCTTCCGGAAGGAGCTTGTTTTCCAGCCGCTTTTGATGCTCTACCTGGGCCTGCTGCTTTTTGATATAGCCTTCGTATTTAATCTCCAGCTCTGCCTGCTCGATAACGTCCCAGGGGAGGCTGGGGCAGTTTGGCTGGAAGGGGCGGAGATCCTCATAGCTGATTTGAGGGCGGCGAAGCAGCTCCGACGCACGGGCGCCCTCCTGCACCGGAGATGTTTCACGTGAAACAAGCATTTGGTTCAGCTCCGGGGTGGCTGGGATGGCAGTGGCTTTTAACCGCTGGACCTCTGCACGGCAGGCTTGCTGTTTCGTCTGAAAAAGCTGCCAGCGGGCGGGGGTGACCAGGCCAAGCTCCCAGCCCAGGGGGGTAAGGCGCTGGTCGGCGTTATCCTGCCGGAGGAGGAGGCGGTATTCGGAACGGGAGGTCATCATGCGGTAAGGGTCGGTACAGCCTTTGGTGACGAGATCGTCGATTAAGGTGCCGATGTAGGAGCCGCTGCGGGGGAAAATAACCGGGGGTTTGCCTTGGGTTTGACGGGCTGCGTTAATGCCTGCCACCAGGCCTTGGGCGGCGGCCTCCTCATAGCCGGAGGTGCCGTTAAACTGGCCTGCGCCGTACAGGCCGGGGATTTGCTGGAACTCCAGGGTAGGTTTTAGCTCCAGAGGGTCGCAGCAGTCATACTCAATGGCGTAGGCGCTGCGGGTGATTTTGAGATCCTCAAAGCCCTGGATGGTGTGGTAGAGCTGGAGCTGGACATCCTCCGGCAAGGAGGAGGACAGGCCCTGGAGGTACATTTCCTCGGTATCGGCGCCCATGGGTTCCACAAAGGCCTGATGGCGGGGCTTATCGGCAAAGCGGACCACTTTGTCCTCAATGCTGGGACAATAGCGGGGGCCTACCCCTTCGATCATGCCGGCGTAGAGGGGGGAACGGTGGAGGTTTTGGCGGATAACCTGGTGGGTTTGGGCGTTTGTGTAGGCAATATGGCAGGTGACTTTGTTTTCCAGCTTTTTTTCGGTGTTCAGGAAGGAGAACGGGATCACCGGTTCGTCGCCGGGCTGTTCTTCCAGCTTGGAGAAGTTGATGCTGCTTTTCAGGGCACGGGCCGGGGTGCCGGTTTTGAAGCGGCGGAGGGTTACCCCAAGGCTTTTCAGGCTTTGGGAAAGAGGGCCGGCTGCCCGCATAGAGTCGGGACCTGCCTCGTAGGAGACGTCGCCGACGAAAATTTTGCCTTTGAGATAGGTGCCGGTGGCGACGATAACCGCCCCTGCCTGATAAACGGCGTGGAGAGCGGTAACTGCCTGGGTGACGCGGCCGGTTTGGTCGGTGCGGAGCTCTACCACCTCGGCCTGCTTCAGCTCAAGGTTGGGGGTTTGCTCCAGGACATGCTTCATGTAGGCGTGGTAGAGGCGGCGGTCGCTTTGGACACGGAGGCTGTGGACCGCCGGGCCTTTGCCTCGGTTAAGCATCCGGCTTTGGAGAAAGGTTGCGTCTGCCGCAAGGCCCATTTCACCGCCCAGGGCGTCAATCTCCCGGACAAGGTGGCCTTTGGCGGTGCCGCCGATAGAGGGGTTGCAGGGCATATTGGCGACGGCGTCCAGCGAGAGGGTGAACAGCACCGTTTTTGCCCCTAAGCGGGCGGCGGCCAGAGCGGCCTCTACCCCGGCGTGACCTGCGCCGATAATTGCTACGTCGTAGCTGCCTGCGTTGTATTCTTCCATGGTTTTTGTTCTCCTGATTGTTGATTGTATTTATTTGTATACTTTATGTTGTGACTTTGGGCAAACCGGTTTTTATTTGCGGTTGCTTTGGATGGTATTAATTATCCAACAGGTACAGAATGCGATTGCAATTACAATAAGTAATCCTGTAAAGCCTATGGCGGCGCTTTCGCCAACAAAAGGGAAAAAGTTGAACCATGCGCCTGCGTACCATAACACGAGAAACAGAATACTGATGGCGATTGCGGTTTTGTAATGCTCTTTCACCACAATTTTGTTCTCCTTTACAGAGGTTTTGTCAACATTTTGAGCATTGCCTAATTTGGCATATATATAAGTATCTTTCCAAACAGGCTTTTCGTTCTCATCTTTCCAAAAGTAAACATTTTGCAGGAATTGCGCTTCTCTGCAAAAGCCAAGAGCCTCCAGCAATTTCCACGAGCGTATATTATTGGGGTCACATTCCGCATATATCCTGTGGGTTCCATTTGAAAAGGCTTGCTGGATTAAAGCCTTGCAGCTTTCTGTGGCATATCCATTGCCCCAATAATTTTTGTTGAATACATAGCCTATTTCCAGTGCTTCAAACTCCCTTTTTCCCAGATAAACATTTCCGATCATTTTGTGGGAGCTTTTTAATTCGACGGCAATCATTTCATCTGTTGCTATACGCCACGCAAGATTCTCTTTTGTTTCCTCTATCGACATAGGCTTGTATGGCTCGAACTCCACTACTTTTTTATCGGACAAGTATTCGTATAAGTCCTGTAAATCCTCTTTTTTATATCTTCTTAAAATTAACCGTTCTGTTTCTGCTATGATGATGCTGTTTTCCATAGGAATCTCCTTTTCCTCTTTGGCAATCGAATACTTTATTATACAGCAATACCCGCCGAAAAGCAATTGCTTCCCGGCGGGTTTGACGATTACATAGCGTATTTTTATAGATTGATTCTGCTGATTGTATCAGAGCAGTCCCGTCAAAAAGGCTTTTACTTGCCGACACAGAAGCGGGCGAAGACGTTTTCTACAACCTGGTCCGATACGCGCTGGCCGGTGAGCTCTAAGAGGGCGGCAAGGGCGTCGTCCAGACAGACGGTGAGGGCATCCAGGGTGATATGGCTTTGGAGGGCGGAAATCGCCTCCTGAAGGGCGGTAAGGGCTCGGAGAGCGCAGTTCCGCTGGCGCTCGTTGACAAGCATGGCTGCGGATGGGTCCAGCTGATTGAATTGGAGCAGTTCTGTCAGAAGATGCTCCAGCTCTTTGGCCCCCTCCCCTGTTTGGGCGGAGATGGTGAGGATGTGGGGCAGGTAGGGCTTCAGCTGTTCCGGGGAGATTTGGGGCGGCAGGTCTGTTTTATTGAGAATGCCGATGGCAAGGCGGTTTTTTAAGGATTCCAGCAGGGTGATGTCCTGAGGGGTAAGGGGCTGGGAACGGTCAAATACCGCTAAAATCAGGTCGCTTTGCTCCAGGCGCTTTTGGGTGAGGGCGACACCGATTTTTTCCGCCGGATCGTCGGTTTGGCGCAGGCCGGCGGTATCTGCCAGGCGAAGGGGGATCTCTCCGATACGGATGGAGTCCTCGACAATATCCCGGGTAGTGCCGGGGATATTGGTGACGATGCTGCGATCATAGCCGGAGAGCAGGTTCATTAAGGTGGATTTGCCTACGTTGGGACGGCCTACGATGGCGGCGGTGATTCCCTCCCGCAGGATACGGCCGGAATCGTAGCGGTTTAGCAGGGACTGCAGACGCTGCTCCAATGCTGCCAGGCTTTGCAGCAGACGTTCCGGCGAGAGCTGCTCCATGTCTTCCTCCGGGTAGTCTATCCAGGCGGCCAGGTCGCCCTCTACATCCAGCAGGACGGAGGTGATGCTTTGGATTTCCCGGAAAAGGGCGCCGTCCCTCCCGGCAAGGGCAGCCCGGGAGGCCTGGAGGGAGGTGGAGCTGATCAGATCCATAACCGATTCCGCCTGGGTAAGGCCCAGCTTGCCGTTGAGAAAAGCTCTCTTGGTGAACTCCCCGGGGGCAGCAAGCTGTGCCCCTTGCGCTAACGTCGCCCGAAGGAGACGCTGGAGCAGGTAGGAACCGCCGTGGCAGGAGAGCTCCACCACTTCCTCCCCGGTATAGCTGCGGGGGGCTTTGTACCGGGTGAGGATGCAGTCGTCAAACTCGCCGTTTTGGTCAAATACTCGGCCCAGCATACAGTGGTAGCCGGGTAACGCGGCGACGTCCCGCCCTTTGGGGTGCCGGAACACCCGGGAGGCAATTTGCAGAGCCTGGGGCCCGGAAACGCGGATGATGCCGATGCCGCCTGTGCCCGGGGGAGTTGAGATAGCTGCAATGGTGGTTTCCATAAGGGGGAAGCTCCTTTCTGACCGGGGAATCGGGTTACTGAGGACGGCTGCCGGAGGCGTATTCTGCCATGTTGACATCCAGCACCGCGCGGTTGGGCCGGATTAAAGCATCCTCAAAATGGCATTTCCACTGGATATTTTGATTTAACTGCCCGTCGGTAATTCCGTCGATGGTGTCACCGTCCTTTATGGGGCGGTTATTCTTCAAAATATAGGTTGCCATGGAGCAGGCGTGGTTGACCACCCAGTTAGGATCCATGCTGTGAAAATGATACTGGAGATCTTCAATAAACAGGAGGCTCAGCCCTAAGGTGTCGATCACATGGTCGTTTGTATCCTGGATGTTGAAAAAGCGGATGTTTACCGCAAACTGGATATATCGATCCAACCCTTTGAACTCTCCGGAGCGTATTTCGTCCGCCAAAATTAACTTACCGGAATTGATAAAGTACACCGCTTCACACTCCGGGTACAATTCCAGCAGGGCTTCCAGATAGTCCATCAGCAGGTTCGCCCGGATTTGAGCCGGCAGGCCGCCCCCTAACATATCGTGGGCAAACACGGCGTATTTGCATTCCGACAAAATTCTGTCCCGATGCGGCTGGCAGCTCCACATCTGGCTGCGGCGCAGTTCGTCAATGGTTTCCGGCCGAAAAGGGTCGCAGTCTATGACAGAAAACATCACCGGGCCTTTGCCGTCCTTAAATTCCACCATGTGATCCAGGGCGGCAAAGCTGGCGCAGGCTTTCTTCCCTGGTTCGGCGCTGCTTCCAATGGCCTCTACCTTGCCTATATGACGGGACAGCAGCTCCGCCATTTTCTCCCGCGGAGGCAGCGGGCAGGGGTTTTTCATCAAAAGCTGTACCATAAATACGCCGCCGGGGCGGATTTCCGGATCGAATTTTTCTAATTCTTCCCTGGCGCCTGAGGATTCTTTCGAGCTTTGATCAGCCGGCTGAGCCGTTGGTTCAGGCTTTTTCTTTTTGGAGAACAGTCCCATAAAAATCCTCCTTCATTTTCAGGACATGGCTGCAAACTTTTATCTCTTGCTTTGCACCCATGCCGCGAGCAGCTCTGTAGATTTGGTGAAATCCGACGCACCGTTCAGGATTAGGTCCGCCTGACGTTTGGTGGGCAGAAAATATTTTTCCTCCCCGAATTTGGCGGCTTCCAGATAGTAATCCGCCACTTCCTCCATGGAAACGC
This sequence comes from uncultured Oscillospiraceae bacterium, assembly GCA_949741215.1. Taxonomy (GTDB): domain Bacteria; phylum Bacillota; class Clostridia; order Oscillospirales; family Ruminococcaceae; genus CATJLA01. The sequence goes on along the minus strand of CATJLA010000071.1, from coordinate 25,470 downwards.
CCCAGTTGGCCATGTTCCGCTTGATCCGGCGGTACATACGCAGGTCAGAATCCAGTTCAACAAATACTTTCAGATGATATAGCGGCAACAATTCCGAAAAGTATAAAACGCTCAAGCCTTCTACCAGCAGAATATCCGCCTCCTTCTCCCCTGCGGCGTAGGCTTTTACCTCCGCAATAAAGGCGGCGGAATCAATGGACTCCGGGGAGTTCCAATCTTCGTATTCCTGGCCGGTGAGGGGGGAAATCATTTTGGGAAGAGGATGCTTAAAATAACTGTCAGTAGAAACAAAACATACTTTTACCGACTGTTCCCGCAATGCCTCCGCCAGCTGCTGGACAAAGGTGGACTTACCGCTGCCGGAGCCGCCGGCTACCGCAATAATAACAGGACTAGCCATAAAAATACCTCCTTACCTTCTACTTAAAAACAGGAGGCCCTTTTGACAAAAAGAGACCTCCTAATTTTTAATTACAGTTCTATTTTGGAATACAAGGGCTGATCGCTTGCCGGCTTTTCCGGCTTGGGGGCGGCGGCAGGCGCAGTGGAGGGCGCAGGGCTTGGCGCCGGCTGTGACGTCCTGCCCTGAAGGGGTTGATGATACTCTTCCCTCTCATTTATAGGTGTTTCAAAGTAGGCCTTGGGGCCCTCACTGTAGCCGTTTGTGTAGTTGGCGTCCCGGTTATTGCGGGGGGGACGGCGGTCCCCGTTCTGACGGCGAGGACGACGGTTTGCGTTGGAGTCCCTCCCAATTGAATTATTATAGCCGCCCTTGCCGCGCTCACTGCGGCGGGGGGTTGTAGAGCTGATAATGATCCGGCGGTTGGGCTCGTCCCCCTCGGAGGTAGAGACCGCCCCGGGGATTTGCTGCACGGCGGCATGGATGATCCGGCGCTCGTAAGGGTTCATGGGCTCCAGCACGCTGGGACGTCCTGTTTTAATGGCGTTATTGGCCAGCTTTTTGGCCAGGGCCTCCAGGGTTTTTTCCCGCTTTTCCCGGTAATTGCCGCTATCCAGGGTTACGCGGAAGTAGTCCCCCTCCAGCTTATTGGCCACCAGGCCGGCCAGATACTGCAGAGAATCCAGGGTTTCGCCCCGTCTGCCGATGATGACACCCAGGCCCTCGCCCTCCAGAGTAAGAACGGCGCCGCCTTCCTCCTCCTTAACGTTGATGGATACGTCCGGGAAGCCCATTTCCTTCAGGACATCCTTCAGGTAGGCGACGGCGCAGTCTGCCTTAGTAACCTCCTGATAGACCCGGACCTTGGCGGGGATGGTTTTTAAGCCTAAAAAGCCGGCTTTCCGGGGAATTTCCAGCACTTCGATCTCCACTTCGTCCCGGTTTAACCCTATTTTCTGGCAAGCGTCCAGAATTGCGTCCTCTGTTGTTCTTCCTGTTCCGATTGCTTCCTTAACCACAATCTACACCTCCATGGTTTTTACATTAAATCCTCGTCTGTTACCTCAACATACTCCTCGCCGTACTTTTCCGCATCCCGTTTACGGGCTTCCGCCAGCTTCATCCGGTTGATTTCCTTGGCGGTAAGGGCTTTTTTGATGATTTCGGGATCTTCCTCCGCAAGCTGCTTCAAATCCTTGGCGGACGCTTTTTCCTTCGCTTTTTTTCTGGCCTCTATTTTGGCCTGCCGCTCTTCCTCCGCCTTGGCTTCCTCTTCCGCCTGTATTTTTGCCGCCTGCTGCTGGGGGTTATAGATTTTGAAGAGGATCATGGTCTGGATATAGGAGAAAACGTTGGAAATGACCCAGTAGATACCTACCCCTGCAGGTACCTGGAAGGTGAACATCAGGGAGAAGATGGGCATGATGTACATCATACCCTTCATCATGCCGCCGCCCGCACCCTCGGGATTGGTTGCCGCCGCGTTTTTGCTGGACTGGATACTGATTAAAAACGAGGTTAACCCAGAGAGGATAGGCACGATAACCAGCGGCGTCCAGGCCATGGTGGGGGTAGCTGCCAAATCCAGCCCGAAAAGGGTGAGGTTAAAATTCTGGATTTTTGTGATCATTTCCGGATCCAGAATAGACTGGAACAGCTCCGGATGCTGGTGTACGCCTTGGATCATGCTCATCTGGGGCATGGAGGCGCTTACCGCGATGCCCTCAATGTTTTTTGCGATCTCCACGCCTTGGTTGATAATCTCCTGCGGCAGACGGATGATATGCTTTAGGGGGTTATACACCACGTCGATCAAGCCGAAGAGAATGGGGAACTGGATTAACATGGGGAGACAGCCGCTCATGGGGTTATAGCCTTCCTCCTGATAGAGCTTTGCCATCTCCTCCTGGAGCTTTTCCCGGTTGTTGGCGTACTGTTTCTGCAGTCTGTCCAGCTTAGGCTTGAACATGACCATTTTGATGCTGGATTTTTGCTGCTTGACCATCATGGGGTACATCAGCAGCTTGGTGATCAGGGTGAACAGGATCAGCGCAATGCCGTAATTTTGTACCACCTGGTAGCACAGCCACATGATCCAGCCGAGAGGATAACCAATAATTGCGTTAATAGCAGACATGCTTTGTCTTTCAACCTATCCTTCCCTATTTGATTCTGTTGAGGGGGCCCTCTGTGTATATGATAAAAAAGTTGCTTGCCTGCAGGCCCGTTTTTCATGGGGCGGAAGTAGAGTCGGTGTGGTCGCCCGCTGATTCTTCCTTTTTGGTTTTGCCCCGGCGACGAAATGCGTCCTTCCAAATTTCCGGAACCGGGTCGTACCCTCCCTTATTATAGGGGTTGCAGCGAAGAATCCGCCAGATGGCTAATAAGCCCCCTTTACAAAGCCCAAACCGGTCAATCGCCTCCAAAGCGTAACCGGAGCAGCTGGGGTAAAACCGGCAGCTGGGGGGCTTACAGGGAGAAATCTGGCGCTGATAAAACCGAATCAGCCCTTTTGCAAGCTCCTTCATAGGATGTTCTTCCTCATTATTATTGTGGGACGATTGCTGTGCTTTCAATCCGGCGGTTTTGGTGGGGGCTGCCGGCCTGCCCTTTTGAGTGATCCATCTGCTGCGGCTACTGCAGAGGCTTATCCCGGTACACAAGGTCGTTTCTTTCTCCAAAGCCCAGGGCTTCCCAAAAGCCGTTGCCGGCCTCATTGCCGAAAAAGGAAACCAGCGCGGCTTTGCAGATGCCCTCCGCCTGCAGCGCCTGAAGGGAGCTTTCCACCAGTTTTCGGCCTATGCCTTGATTTCGGTAGGCCGGAGAAACCGCCATGTGGTAAAGGTAGCCTCTTCTGCCGTCATGCCCGGCCAGGAGGGAGCCGATAACCTTGCCCTCATCCTCCGCTACAAAGCTGGAGGATGGGTTGCGCCGCAGGTACTTTGCAAGATCCTCTCTGCTTTCGTTTACTGCGTTTAAGCCGATGCCCGGCGTATGAATCCATAAATTATATATGGGGTCGAAATCTTCAGGTGTCATCACCCGGATATTTATCATTTTGTTTCCCTCCGGCCAAAATATGTTCTGCCCCGGTTGTTTTCCGTTTTGTGCCCGGGGCTGCAAGGCTGCCGGACGTTGTGAAAGCTCTGGGGTGCATGAAGGTTCAGGGGAAGCCCCTGCAAAACAGACAGGCGCGACGTCCTAAAAGCTGCGGTTATTTTTTGCCGGGCCTGGGGGGCTGCTTTTGCCGGGAGACGCTTTTGCCGTGGACGGTGATGCCCTCCACCTGGCGGCGCATTACCTCGTAAATTTGGGGAGTTTTGCTTTGCACGGTTTGGGTGCGGGCTACGAAGATAAAATCCCACCCCGGGTTAAGCTGGGGCTCCAGCTGGCGGTAGGCGGCGCGGATGATCCGCTTGGCCCGGTTGCGGCAGACGGCGTTGCCCACCTTTTTACTGGCCGTGATGCCGAAGCGGCTGCACCCCGATTTGTTTTTGAGGGCGTAGGTGACCAGCAGCGGGTGGGTTTGGAACTTGCCCCGGGCGTACAGCCGTTTGAAGTCCCGGTTTTCTTTGATGACCAGGGTATGACGATAGGCCATGGGGCAGCTCCTTTCTTTTAAGTAGTGTTCCAAGGGGAGGCTGTGCTTTTGCAGCTGGACGGCGGGCTTTGCCCCAGAGGCGGACGCCCCGCCCGGTTTACAAAAAGCAGGGGATGAAAAAGAAGGACCACAAGGATATGTGGTCCCCTCAGGGCAGGCATGGCGCCGGACTTCTGTATTAGTAAGTCAGGCGGGCTCTGCCCTTTGCTCTTCTGCGAGCGAGCACTTTACGGCCGTTCTTGGTGGCCATTCTTTTGCGGAAGCCGTGCTCCTTTTTTCTTTGAAGCTTTTTAGGCTGATAAGTTCTTTTCATTCTGCTTTACACTCCTTTCGGGACCCGGCGGTTTCCTGCGATTGGCTTGAATTGCCGGCAACGGGAAATCCGCAGTCGTTCAGATTACAAGTATAGCGGACAAAGGTGGGAAATGTCAAGTATTTATGCCCTTTTCTTCAATATTTTTTTGAAAAAGCCGGCTGCGGACCATGCTAAATGGGGGAAAATGAAAAATTACCGCCGTGCAGCGAATGTAATTTTATCCGGCATTGCCAACCCAAGCTGCCTTATTTTTCCGGCCATGCCTGCTGGTTAACGGTTTTGACCACAAGTTGACCTGCGCACCACGGACAAAGACTGAAAATGCGCAATTTTAAGGAAAAAGCAGGAATGAACAGTAAATAATGTAGGCACATCCCACCTTTTTTATTGAAAACAGGGCAGGTATGGGAACAGAGGTTGGCTGTTACGTCCTAAAAAAATAAAAATTTGCTCTTTACTTATAATAAATACATCACATTCACTATGTTGAAAACCTTGCAAAAGCAGTTGAGTTGTGTTAAAATAGGTTTGTTGATTTTGTGTGGAATGATTGTAGATTATTTGTGGAAAAATTATTTTCCACTTGCTTTTCCTATTGAATCAACAGGAAATCCACATTGCGTCCGGGAGGTTGGAGCTATGGAATCTTTTCAGGAAGTTTTTAACATGGTGAGCGATTATTGCCTGGAGAAAGTTTCAGACACCGCTCATAAGGTTTGGATCAGCCCCATTAAACCGCTTCGAATGGAGGGCTCCACCGCTTACCTTTTTGTTCCGGCGGAGTACCATAAGGGGATTTTGGAGGAAAAGTATATTGGTTTGCTGACTGAAGCCTTTGAAACGGTAATGGGCTTTCCGATAGATGTGAAGATTCTATGCGAGGAGGCCGCCCGCCCCCAGCATGCCGCCGCCAGGCCGCAGACATCGGAGACGCGGTATGTCCAGGAGGAAATAGACAACACTACCTTAAACGGGGATTATGAGTATACCTTTTCTACCTTTATTGTAGGGCCCTCCAACAAGTTTGCCCACGCGGCCTCTCAGGCAGTGGCGGACAAGCCTGCGGGGGAGTATAACCCTTTGTTCATTTACGGGGGCTCCGGGCTGGGAAAAACGCATCTGCTGTATGCGATTTGCAATGAGATTGAGAAAAGCAAGCCTGGGACCGTTACGGTTTATACCAAGGGCGAGGAGTTTACCAATGAGCTGATCGACGCGATCCGGAATGAATCCACCAAGGCGTTTCACGATAAATACCGCCAGGCTGACGTTTTGCTGGTGGACGATATCCAGTTTATCGGCGGCAAGGAGAGCACCCAGGAGGAGTTCTTCCATACTTTTAATACCCTGTATCAATCGGGCAAGCAGATTGTGCTGACCTCCGACCGGCCGCCTAAGGAGATTAAAACCTTGGAGGACCGGCTGCGAACCCGGTTTGAATCAGGCTTGATGGCGGATATTCAGCCGCCGGAACTGGAAACCAGAATTGCGATTATCCGCAGAAAGGCGGAGCTTTTGAAAATCAGTATTCCCGCGGACGTGGCGGAGTATATTGCCAACCAGCTGAAGACCAATATTCGACAGCTGGAGGGGGCGGTAAAAAAGCTGAAAGCCTATAAGGATATTACCGGGACAGAGCCCTCGATTATGGCGGCGCGGAACGCTATACGGGATATTTTGAATGATAATCAGCCGGTGCCGGTTACGGTGGACCGGATTATTACCGAGGTGGCCAGGACCTACTCCATTTCAGCGTCAGACATACGGTCCAACAAGAGGGCGGCGCAGATCTCGGTAGCCAGGCAGGCTGCGGTTTATATCGTGAGGGAGATTACGCAGATGTCGATGGCGGCGATTGGAGAGGAGTTTGGGGGAAGGGATCACTCGACGATTGTGTACGCGCTGCGGCAGGCAGAGAAGAATATGGCGGAGGACGGGAAGTATCGGGCGCGCATCGAGGATATTATCAAAAATATCCGCGACAGCTGATATTTTTGATAATATCCGAGATTGGCCATGGGAGGAGGGAGGCGGCACGCCGACCGGTTCGACCGGCCTGATGTCAGCAAAGCTGACATCTCCGATCCCGCAGGGTTTTCCTTAAAAAAATCCCTTTATGCGAAGCGAAGGGATCAGCCATGCGCCGCAGGCGCGGCTAAAGCCCCCCCACAGCAGCATTGATAAGGATATCAGCAAAGCGTACCCGTACCGCAACGGGAGCCCGCAGCTCCCTAAAAGCTTTCCACATTGCCGGAAACAACACTCCGGCAGTTACGTCCAAGCCAGCGCGGGCAGGGCTTAAGACGGAGAGCGCTTTCACTGGAGCAATGTGTGGAAAAGGAGCGGTTTTTCTATGGGGAAACAGTTGAAGGAAGACCCGAACAAAGCCTGTGAAGAAAAAATGTGCCGACGTCGTGGAGGTTTTCCGCTTTTCCACGATTCAACTTTTCCCGGCGCGGCTTTGGGGGGTCTGCGAGAGGTTTGGGTTCTCCCCGGAGTTTTTCACATTCTTAACAGAGTTTTCAACAATCGCATGTAGAATCATTCAGTCTGTTCGGACTTGCCGTTTGAATAAAATCGAATATCAACATCTCCACAAATTTTCAAAAAGAACAAAAGAAAAGATCATGCCCCGAAAACCCCTTAAAAATGCGGGTTTGTGGAGATGTCCACATCTCCACGGCCCCTACTACTACTATTAAATATAATCCTATCCTTCCATTCTTTGGAAAGAGCTTTTTGGTTGAGGTTGAAAGACACCCTTGATGAAATTGCAGAACGCGAAGGATAGAGACGCAAGAATTGCATCAAGGTTTTACGGAAAGTATTAAGCAGTCAATACGCGCTTCGTCACGCAGGAAAGGATGACAGGAAAGATGAAAATAGTATGCCCAAGAGCAACCTTGGTTTCGGCGGTAAGCAATGTTTCCCGAGCGGTAGGGGTGAAAACGACTATCCCGGCGCTGGAGGGAATTTTGCTGGACGCCAAGGAGGATTGCCTGCAGCTGACAGGCTATGACCTGGAGCTGGGGATAACCACCAGGCTGGATGCCCAGGTGCTGCAACCGGGACGGGTGGTTTTGTCGGCCAAGCTGCTGGTGGATATGGTGCGCAAAATGCCCGGGGACACCATTGAGATTGCGTGCGACGACCGGCTGATGACTACAGTGGTAAGCGGCGCCAGCGAGTTTCATATTTTAGGGATCAGCCCGGAGGATTACCCGGATTTGCCGGCCCCGGGAGAAGAGGACCGGCTGGAAATGGAAAATCTGCTGCTGCAGAGTATGATTGATCAGACTTTATTTGCGGTGGCGGTAAGCGACGCTAAGCCGGTGCATACAGGCTCTCTGTTTGAGCTGCAGGACGGAGTGCTGACAGTGGTTTCGGTAGACGGATTCCGGCTGGCAATCCGGCGGGAAAAGGTACAGAGCGGACAGGACCTGCGGTTTATCGTGCCGGGCAAAACGCTGAGCGAGGTTTCCAAGCTGATTGGCGGAGAGGAAGAAACGGTGGCGGTGAGCCTTTCTCAGAAGCACGCGGTGTTTGAGATTGGCAATTACCGGGTAACTACCCGGCTGCTGGAAGGGGATTTTTTGGATTACCGGGGAGCGGTGCCCAAAAGCCACAGCACCCAGGCGGAGGTTTCTGTCCGGGAACTGACCGACAGCGTGGAGCGGGCCTCCCTGCTGATTTCCGACCGGCTGAAAAGCCCGCTGAAGATCAGATTTGAGCAGGAGGGGATGGCTGTTTCCTGCGAAACCTCTATGGGACGGGTGAGTGATTTGGTGCCCTGCGCTTTGGAGGGGAACCCGGTGACGATGGGCTTTAATAATAAGTATCTGCTGGACGCTTTGCGCAACAGCGGGTGTGATCAGGTAAAGCTGCAGATCAGCGGGCCCTTATCTCCTATGAAGGTGGTGCCGATGGAAGGGGAAAGCTTTTTGTTCCTGGTGCTGCCGGTACGGCTGAAAAACGAATAGCCTTCTGCCGGAAAAAGTTCAGAGGCTTTAGCTGACAAGCTGACTGTTTTGTAGGGGTAAAGGGCTTTTTGGACGCTTTTTGCGGAGAGGGAAACTCCCTGTGCACAAGCCTGGAGCTTTATGGTATTGGTTGGGAGGAAAAACTTGATTATAAGAGAATATCAGGACGCTGAGGAACAGGCCTGGCTGCGCTGCCGGATGGCGGCTTTTCTGGATTGCTCCTACTACAATGACGTCAAGCAGAAAAAGGATGGGTATGAACACCCGGCGATTTCTTTGGTGGCGGAGCAGGACGGCAGGATGATCGGTTTTGCGGAGGCAGAGCTGGATTCCGGCGACCTGTGCCTGACCGACCGGGGGCGGGGCGCGGTGCTGTGGCACTTGGGTGTGCTGCCGGAGTTTCGGAACAGGGGGGCGGCGCAGGCCTTATGGTTGGAGCTGAAGGAACAGCTTCAGGCGCAGGAGGTCCGTTTTTGTGAGGTGTGGACACAGGAGGATGTTCCGGCAAACCGGTTTTATCAAAAAATGGGCTTTGTTTTGGACGAGGCGCGGACTTGGCTGCGGTGCTACGTCCAGGGCAGGCAGTGCGGGAAGCTGTTGGACCAAAGCGCGGCAGGCGGGATTTACGGCCCGGAGCAGCTGGTGTTTGACGCCCCTTTGGAACAAAAAGAAAAGTGGCGGGAAATTTGCTGCAGGATGGATGAGGTAAGGCTGTATCGGGTTTTCTTTTGAAAGGCAGAACAGAAAAAGAAGAACGGGAACGGCAGGCAGCAGTTACGTCCTATGAAAGAAAGGATAGCTTTAGCATGGATGTAAAAGGTTCAAGAAAATTTGTGGTGCGGAGAACGCCGGTGTTTGGCGGAAGCGCGCCCTCCTCCCCTACCCCGAAGCCCAAAGGCGGCGCGCCGGAGCCGGTGGAGATTACCACCCCCTTTATTAAGCTGGACCAGTTCCTTAAGTTCAGCGGGGCGGCCCAAACCGGCGGCCAGGCTAAGGAGCTTGCTGTAAGCGGCTGTGTTCTGGTAAACGGAGAGGTTTGCACCATGCGGGGCAAAAAATTGTATCCCGGAGACAGGGTGGAGGCTGAAGGACGTTCGTTTGAGGTGAAGGGGATTGAAGGTTACCAGGATTGAACTGGAGCATTTTCGCAATATCGAAAGGCTGGAGATGGAGCCGGGGGATACGGTCAATATTATTTATGGGGACAACGCCCAGGGCAAAACCAATTTGATGGAGGCGCTGTGGATGTTTACCGGGGCAAAAAGCTTTCGAAGTGCCAGAGAAACGGAGCTGATTCAGCTGGAGCAGCCGGTGGCCCGAATGGTGCTTGCCTTTGAACGGGAACAGCGGGAGCAGCAGGCGACGATTGCTTACGCCAGAGGGCGGAAAAAGCAGGTTACCTTTAACCGGGTGCCGCTGGAATCCTCCGCCCAGCTGGCAGGACGGTTTTATGCAGTGGTGTTCTCCCCTGCTCATCTTTCCTTTATTCAGGACGGGCCGGCGGTGAGGCGGCGGTTTCTGGACAGCGCGATCTGCCAGATTATGCCCAGATATTTGGATTATTTGACAGATTACCACCGAGTGCTTCGTCAAAGAAACGCACTGCTGAAGGATTTGCGGAAAAACCGGAGCCTGATGGACCTGCTGGAGGTGTTTGACCAGACAATGGCGGGGCTTTCGGCCAATCTGATTAAAATACGCAGGCAGTATATCAAGCGGCTTTCGGCCCATAGTGAGGAGATTTACAACGGGATTTCCCACGGGGGGGAACGGCTGACGGTAGAATACCGCAATGGTTTTGGTATGGAACTGCCTCAAAGCAGCAGCGAGCCTATTACTCCCCTGCTGCTGGAGAAAATAAAAAAAAGCAGGCAGGAGGATATTTTTTACCAGTCCTCCCAGGTGGGGCCGCATCGGGATGATATAGCCGTTTTTTTGAACGGGCTGGAGGCAAAAAGTTTTGGTTCCCAGGGCCAGCAGCGAAGCTGTGTCTTGTCTTTGAAGCTTTCAGAGAGTATAATGATAGAGGAGAGTACAGGGCAAAGCCCGGTGATTTTGCTGGACGATGTAATGAGCGAGCTGGACAGCTCCCGCAGGGATTATTTGCTGAACAGCCTGGAAGGGCGGCAGGTGTTTATTACCTGCTGTGAGCCCGCTTATTTTCAGGGAATGAACCGAGGCCGGCTTTTTAAAATGGAAAAGGGCCACGCTGCTGAGCGGCAGTTTTTGGGGGACGGGACTGCAGGCCCAGGGTTGCGGAGCCAGCCGGATGATTCCTGGGATGGGGCGGCTTTGGAGGAGGCTTTTGCACAAAACGGCCCGCTTATGTCCCAAAAGGATGAGGGGCCGTGGCAGGAGGAATAAGAGCCCCCTGGAAAAACGGCTTTGTACAGTGTGACAAAGCGAAAGAAAGGCATGGAAACAGATGTATTTGCATTTAGGCCAGCTTACGGTGGTGCGTACAAGGGATGTGGTGGGCATCTTTGATATTGAAAACTCTTCGGTGGCAAAATCTACCAAGCTTTATTTGGCTATGGCCCAGAAAAAGGGCTGGGTGGTGAATGTTTCGGAGGAAATACCAAAGTCCTTTGTGGTGTGTACGGACAGCGACTCCGGTGAGACGAGGGTGTATATCTCGCAGATTTCCTCCTCTACCCTGCGCAAGCGCACCGGGTTTATTGACGAGCTTTCTAAAAATACCGCGGCGCAACGCAGGTGATTTACCGGGCCGGTGCTGCCGGAAAGCACGGACAGAACAGTTTGGCTTGTTTGGGAGCGCGGGATAACAGGACGGCTGTTATGTCCTGAAAAAGACAGTTTGAAAAAAATTCTCCCTGCAGGGGCAGGGTTTACGATAAAACGCCTGAATACCGAAAACGGAGGGAACACTGTGGAATTTACGCCTTCAATACAGGAAAACAACACGTATGACGAAAACCAGATCCAGGTGCTGGAGGGGCTGGAGGCCGTGCGGAAACGCCCGGGCATGTATATCGGCTCCACCGGGTTAAGCGGACTGCATCACCTGGTTTATGAAATTGTGGATAACGCCATCGACGAAGCGCTGGCCGGGTTTTGCGACCACATTGAGGTGGAGATACTGCCCGGGAATATTATTCGGGTGCGGGATAACGGACGGGGCATCCCGGTTGGCATCCAGCATCAAACAGGCAAGCCTGCGGTTACGGTGGTGTTTACCGTGCTGCATGCCGGCGGCAAGTTCGGCGGCGGGGGGTATAAGGTTTCCGGCGGTTTGCATGGGGTAGGCGCTTCTGTCGTAAATGCGCTTTCCACTTGGCTGGAGGTAGAAGTTCGGGACGGGCAGCACCGGTATTACCAGCGGTTTGAGCGGGGCAACCCGGTAGAGGACCTGAAAATGACCGGCGATACCGATGAAACCGGTTCTACCATCGCCTTTTGCCCGGACCCGGAGATTTTTGAGGAAATTAACTTTGATTACGAAACTCTTGCCAAGCGGCTGCGGGAGCAGGCCTTTTTGAACGCGGGGGTTGCTATCTCTCTGACCGATTCTCGGGAGGAGGAGAAGGTGGAGAGCCACTTTATGTATGAGGGAGGCATCCGCAGCTTTGTGGAGCACCTGCATTCGGTAAAAGAGGTTGTCCACGAGGACGTCATTTATATGGCGGGCTCCAATGAAAACGAAAGCACCGCCGAGGTGGCCATGCAGTATAACGACGGCTTTAACGAGGTGCTGTACTCCTTTGCCAACGATATTAAAACCGGCGACGGCGGTACCCATGAGGAGGGCTTTAAGAGGGCCTTGACCCGGGTGTTTAACGACTACTGCCGGAAGAATAACATCCTGAAGGAAAACGATAAGAACCTGCAGGGGGAGGATGTGCGGGAGGGCTTGACCGCCATTATCTCAGTAAAGCTGAAGGAAGCCCAGTTTGAGGGCCAGACCAAGGCCAAGCTGGGCAATACCGAAATCCGGCCGCTGGTAGAGGGGCTTGTGTATGACAAGCTGACCACTTACTTTGAGGAAAACCCGGCGGTGGCCAAAAGCATTGTGGAGAAAGCGCTGAATGCTTCCCGCGCAAGAGAAGCGGCCAGAAGGGCAAGAGATTTAACCCGGAGAAAGTCAGCGCTGGAGACGGCTTCTCTCCCCGGCAAGCTGGCGGACTGTTCGGAGCGGGATATGACCTTGACCGAGATTTATATCGTGGAGGGAGACTCTGCAGGAGGCAGTGCCAAAAACGGACGGGACCGGAGGTATCAGGCGATTTTGCCCTTGTGGGGAAAGATGCTGAACGTGGAAAAGGCAAGGCTTGACAAGGTGTATGGCAACGAGAAGCTGATGCCGGTGGTAACCGCTTTGGGCTGCGGCTTGGGGGATGAGATGGATCTTTCCAAACTGCGGTATGGCAAGGTGATTATTATGGCTGATGCCGATGTGGACGGCTCTCATATCCGTACTCTGCTGCTGACCTTTTTCTTCCGGTTTATGCGCCCGCTGATTGAGGAGGGGCATGTGTATATTGCCCAGCCGCCGCTGTTTAAGATCAGCCGGGGCAAAAAGGTGCGCTATGCTTACAGTGACCCGGAGCGGGATAAATACATCAAGGAGCTGTACCCTGAGGACAACGCTAAAAGCGAGGTGCAGCGGTATAAGGGCTTGGGTGAGATGGACCCGGAGCAGCTGTGGGAAACTACCATGAACCCGGAGAACCGGATTATCCTGAAGGTGGAGATGGAGGATGCCCAGCGGGCGGACGAGATTTTTACCATCCTGATGGGAGACAAGGTAGGCCCCCGGCGGGACTTTATTGAGCGCAATGCCCGGTATGTGCAGAATCTGGATATTTGATGCAGGCGACGCGTTGGGTTTTTAGGACGGAAGCGCGGCCGGTGTGCTTCGTCGCCTTTACAGCGCTGACCTTAACGCTTGTTTTTCGATTGATTTGTTTCCTTAGAGATAGACAAAGGGATTTGCTGGTTTCCAACGCAGCTGTGGATTTGGCGGTGAGTTTCTTGTAAATCCGTTTGTTTTTCCGGTTGGCTATTACGCTTGCTTTTTAGCGTTAACGGAAATAAATAAGGTTAGAAAAAAGTTCTCTCAGGAAAATATTTCCCATGCCGCACTGTTTTTGTTGATGTTTTGCATTGCGGGGCTGTGGCATTGGCGGCAGATATGGCTGGAGTATAGCGGTGCTGGGGACAGTGTGCGTTGTTATTGCTGCAGTTGGCTATTTATTTACTGAGGTGCCGGTTTCTGTTATCTGCATGGCTGACGAGGCTGCTAAAATGATATGCGGAGCATATTTGTTATTGCTTGTCAAACCGTTAAGGATTGTTTTTAGGGCAGCGAAGTGACGAGGGAGCGTACCCCTTGCCGGGACAGAAAGAATATGCAGGCATGGCAGAGCCGACAGACACGGTGGCTTTTGGAGCAGGCGCGGGGCCGGAAGGCGGCTGTTACGTCCCACAAAAGGCAGCGGCGGAGGATGGAGAAAGAAGACCGGAAGTTTTTTATCCCCTGCAAAAAAATTACCGCTGTACCGAAGCCGGTACAGGGAGAGGAGATAACAAGATGGAAACGCAGCGCGAGCCTTTAGAAAGCTATTCCTACCAGATTACCCAGGAGGAATATGTGGGCTTTAACTTTGAACTGGCGGAGCAGAGCTTTGCAAAGCAGAAGAAAAAAGCAATGATTATGGGGTGTATTGAGATTGCTGCTGCCCTTTTGTTTTTGATTACCCTGATTATGCAGCCTCAGGAGAAGAATCAGACCCTGTATTTGGCGCTGGATGTGCTGCTGCTGGTGTTTGGGCTGTATTCGGTGGTGTTTTACCGGATTGTGTTCCCGAGGCAGTTGCAGAAGGCTGCCGTGAAGCAGTATGAGAAAAATGAGTATCTGCAGAACCGGATTCAGGTGGATTTTTATGAGGATGAGGTGTTTGAAAAATCCGGGGATTATGAAAATACCCTGCCCTATGAGGAACTGCATGGTTTTGAAGAGACCGATACCCTGTTTAAGGTGATGCTTACCAAAACCCGGTGCATTTTAATGCCTAAGCCGGAGATAGAGGATCATGAAAGACTGCGGCAGTTGTTTGCTGAACTGGCGGAAAAATGGGAGCTGCCTTTTCAGGACAGCAGAAAGGGGCAGCCCAAAAGCCCGGCAGGAAAGGATGGAGGAAAAGGTTGAACCATCAGGAACAGAACAGCCAGGAGCAGGAGTTTAAGCTGACGGGAAAGCCTGCCGTGGCTGCATGCGATTTGAGACAGGAGGATTTTACCCACTGCCTGGAGCTGCAGGAAAGGGCAAAGGGCAAGGGCAAGCGCTACGTCCAGATGGCTGCGGCGGGGGTGCTGGCGGTTGGGTTTTTGATATCCTGGTTTTTGGATAAGGAATATTGGGCCGGGCTTGGCTTGGGGGTGTTTTCCTTACTGCTGCTGGGAATGCTGCTTTTTTTGCCGCCGGTGCTGCTGAAAAAGACCGCCGCTATGCTGGCGGAGCAATACAAAAGGCTGGAGTATTCTTTTTATGAAAACGGCGTGCGGGTGCATGACGGAATGTTCCCGCTGGATATTCCGCTGGAAAGGCTGGCGATTTATGGAGACGATGCTTATCTTGTGCTGGAAACCACCGGGAACCGGCTGTATCCCCTGCCACGGCGGGCTTTAACCGGCGAAGAAGGAAAAAAGGCGGAGGATGCAGCAGAGGGATATCCAGGATATTACCGTTTTGAAGCTGGTGGGAGCAATTCGGGAGGAAACGATGGCGAAAAGTAAACAGCCGCAAAAGGAAGCAAAGCCCCTGTTTGAGCTGAAATACACTCTTACCCGGGAGGAAGCCCGGCTGGGGCTGAAAATTTTGGAAAGACGCAGGGACCCGAAACGTAATTCCCGGATTATCATAGGGGTGCTGCTGGTGTTGGGAATGGGTGTTGTACCCTTTTTTGCCGGCAGCAGATTTTGGTGGTTCCCCCTGCTGCTATGGTGCTTGGCTGCGGCGGTGTACCTGTTTTATTACTGGGTGCGGCCTGCCCGAAAGCGGGAATGGGTTGTTAAACAGGTTGCGGGGAATCCGGTGAGCTATTCCCTGAGCTTTTTCCCGAAGGGGATGCGCGTTGTTGAGGGAGAGCAGATTTATCGGATCTTTTATGAAAAAACCAAGGCCATTGCGGCAAAGGAGATGCTGCTTTTTGTTACCCCGGAGCTGATGCTGATGGCTCCTGCAAGGTATTTTACCAGGGAACAGCTGGAAAAGCTGTTTGCCCTGCTGACCTTTTCCCCGGAGGATCAAGCGGCGTTGACCAGAGAAAAGCCTGGGGAGGACAGAATTCCCGGATAAGAGCGTTTTTACGAAGAAAAAAGAAAGGCGTGGGGCCGTTTTAGGCGGTTTTCAGGCTTTAATATACAGGACGTCGCGAAAGCTTTGGTTTGCAGGGTTTTGGGGGAGGCTCCCCGAAAAGCTTTGCACGGCGATGGCAGCGGGACGTCCCCAAAATAACGATAACAGCGGAACAAACCCCTGCCCGGGCAGCCCCCGGGAGTGTGGAGCATTGGAGGCACAACATGTTAAACGATGGGATAAACGAAGGAACCCAAGTGATACCGGTTGACCTGGAACACGAGATGAAGAACAGCTTTATGGCTTACTCCATGTCGGTTATTACCAGCCGGGCGCTGCCGGATGTCCGGGACGGACTGAAGCCGGTACACAGAAGAATCCTTTACACAATGTTTGAAAACGGGCTTTCTCCCGATAAGGCGTACCGGAAGTCAGCGGATACGGTAGGTTCTGTGCTGGGCCGGTATCACCCTCACGGCGATGCCTCTGTTTATGACGCACTGGTGCGGCTGGCCCAGGATTTCTCCCTGCGGTACCCGTTGGTGGACGGCCACGGCAACTTTGGCTCAGTAGATGGTGACCCGCCGGCCGCGTACCGGTATACTGAGGCCAGGATGAGCAAAATTTCCACTGTGATGCTTACTGATATTGACAAGGAAACGGTGGACTTTGGCCCTAACTACGACGATAACCGGAAGGAGCCGCTGGTATTGCCCTCCCGGTTCCCTAACCTGCTGGTAAACGGTTCTTCCGGTATTGCGGTGGGTATGGCTACCAACATTCCGCCCCATAACCTGAAAGAGGTGATCGGGGCGGTGGATTTGCTGATGGATACCCCTGACGCCACCCTGGATGAGCTGATGGAGCAGATTAAGGGGCCGGACTTCCCTACCGGAGGCATTATTATGGGCCGGGCGGGTATCCGGGCGGCGTATGCTACCGGGCGGGGTAAAATTACCCTGCGGGCCCGGGCGGATGTTGAAGAGATGAAAAACGGCAGGTTCCGCATTGTGGTAACTGAGATCCCCTATATGGTGAACAAGGCCAGGATGATTGAGGGGATTGCCGATTTGGTGAAGGATAAGCGGATTGAGGGTATCAGCGACCTGCGGGACGAATCGGACCGGGAAGGTTTGCGGTTTGTGGTAGAGCTGAAGGCCTCCGCTAACCCTCAGGTGGTGCTGAACCAGTTGTTCCAGTACAGCCAGATGCAGACTACCGTGGGCATTATTATGCTGGCGCTGGTAAACGGTGAGCCCAAGGTGCTTACCCTGCGGGAGATGCTCCAGGATTACATTAAGTTCCAGATGGAGATTATTACCCGGCGTACCCAGTATGATCTGCGGAAGGCCAAGGAGCGCGCTCACGTCCTGGAAGGGCTGAAAAAGGCGCTGGACTTTATTGATGAGATCATTGCCATCCTGCGGGCTTCCAAAAGCATTCCGGAAGGCCGCCAGGCTTTAATGGACCGGTTCGACTTTACCGAGGTGCAGGCTCAGGCGATTGTTGCTATGCGGTTGGGGCAGTTAACCGGCCTGGAGCGGGAGAAAATTGAGGATGAGCTGGGCAATCTGCTGATGAAAATCAAAGAATTTATGGAGATTCTTGCCGATGAGAATAAGGTGCACAACATTATTAAGGAAGAGCTGGGAGCAATCGGTGAGAAGTATAAGGACGAACGGCGCACGGAAATTCAAACCGTTACCGGGGAGATGGATATTGAGGATCTGATCCCGGAAGAGGACTGTGTGATTACCCTGACCCATTACGGTTATATGAAGCGCCAGAGCATGGATTCCTATAAAACCCAGAGACGGGGCGGCAGAGGGATTTCCGGCATGACCCGCCGGGATGAGGATTTTGTGGAGGAGCTGTTCGTCTGCTCTACCCATGACTACTTGATGCTGTTTACCAACAAGGGCAAGGTTTACCGGCTGAAGGGATACGATATCCCTGAATGCTCCCGGACGGCAAGAGGCACCAATGTGGTGAATCTGCTGCCGGTTGAGCAGGGGGAGAAAATTACCTCTATGATTAAGATCAGCGACCTGGACCGGGAAAGCTTTTTGGTAATGGTAACCCGTAAGGGGATTATCAAAAGGACAGAAAGCTCGGCTTACAGAAACGTCCGGAAAGGCGGCCTGATTGCAATTACCTTGGACGAGGGCGATGAGCTTGCCTGGGTGCAGGAAACTGCCGGTAAGGATGAGCTGCTGGTAGCCACCCGGTACGGCAATGCCATCCGGTTTAACGAGACGGACACGCGCTCTATGGGCAGAAGTGCAAGAGGCGTGAAAGCCATCAGCCTGGAGGGCGAGGACGAGGTGGTTGGCCTGGCTTTGGTGCAGGAGGGAAAAACGCTGCTGACCGTCACCGAAAAGGGGCTTGGACGCCGCAGTGAGTTTGGTGAATACCGGCTGCAGTCCAGAGGCGGCAAGGGGATTATCAACTATAAGGTTACGGAGGAAAAGGGCTTAGTTGCCGGGGTGCGCTCTGTAAGTGAAGAGGACGACGTGATGATGATTACCGATGATGGGATTATTATCCGGATACCTGCGGACCAGGTCAATTTGCAGTCCCGTTATGCCGGCGGCGTGCGGGTAATGCGGGTAGCTGAGGGTAGCAGGATTGTCACCATGACCTGTGCCGCAAAAGAGGAGGCCCCTGAAAAGGAGGCCGACAGCCTGGAGGAAACAATTGAGGCAGCTGACATCGGGCTTACCGATATGGAAGAAACGGAAATTGATACGGAAAATGAGGAGGAATAATCCATGAGTGGTTACCTGGCAGGCAGTGTGTTTGGCGTGATGATTATGCTGTTTTTCATCATTTTTTACGTGGCGATTATCGGGCTTTCTATCTTTGTAATGGTGCTGATGATCCAGTTTCTGCGTAAGGGCAACACGGCGCTGGATATTTGGATTCGCAAAAATGATGACCGGCCAAAACCCGCACCTCGTCCCCGGAATACCGGCAGCTATCAGCCTAATGGGTACCCTGGAGGGTATCAGCAGCCCCGTCCGCCTCAAAATGGTTACCCTTATGGAAATCAACCCCCTGTAAGCAGCCGGCAGAATGTGCCTCCGGTTCCCCCTGTTGGGCGTCCTCCTATGGGGCAGCCGCCGGTAAATCAGCCGCCCTTTGGGGGAGCGCCCTCCGGAGCGGGGTATCAGGGTTCCGGCGTGAATCAGGGCTGGCAGCCTCAGGGTGCGCCCAATGGGCCTGCTGCTCCGGTACCTCCTGTTCCCCCTGTGACGGAAGCGCATGGGGCTGTTCCTCCGGCTGCCCCGGCGGTGCATGAGGGAAATATTGCCCCTGTAGCCCCTGTTGGGACAGAAGCGCCTGCCCCGGTTCCGGAGCTTACTTTGGAGCCTGCCATGCCGGAAGTGCCTGTAGAAAAAGCCGCCGGTGAACAGGCGGCAGTAACGTCCGAAAACGAAGAAGGCGTGGAGCTGCGGGAGGCTGCGGCAGAGGAAGCTGCACCGGAGGTTTCCGGGACGTCCCGGGAGCAGGAGGATGAAGTTGTGAAAACAGCAGAGGAAAATCCCCCTGCCGAAAAATAAGGAGACGAATGGCCATGTTTGAACAGAACAGTACTTTAATTATGATCGGAGATTCGGTTACCGATGCCGGGCGGGTGTACCCTCTGGCGGAGAACCGCAAGGAGGATCTGGGCAAGGGGTATCCCTCCCTGGTAAACGCTTTGCTGGCGGCGTGTTATCCTCAGCTGAGCGTTCGGATGATCAATGCAGGGATCAGCGGAAATACTGTGCGCAGCCTGAAGGAGCGGTGGCAGAAGGATGTGCTGGACTATGCTCCGGATTATCTTTCTGTTATGATCGGCATCAATGATATCTGGCGGCAGTTTGACGACCCGCAGCTAACCGGGAAGCATGTGTATATCGATGAGTTTGAGGCTACCTATCGGGAACTGATTGAGAAGGCCAAGGAGTCCGGCAGGTTGAAGGGGCTGTATTTGATTTCCTGCTGCTTTATGGAGCCCAACAAGCAGGAGCCCATGCGGAAGATGGTGGAGCAGTACAATGCCGTAACCAAAAAGCTGGCCCAGGAGTATGGCGCCGTGTATGTGGATGCTCAGGCCGCCTTTGATAAGGTGATGGAGTATAAGCATCCCATGTATCTTACCTGGGACAGAGTGCATCCTCAGTTGGGCGGCCATATGGTGATTGCCCGGGAGTTTTTGAAGGCTGCCGGATATGATTTGGCCTGATGTAAGGTTATAGCGTCCTTTTTAGGGACGTGAGTGGAGCGGGTTTTCCCTACACTTGTGTTTGAGGAAAAATAAAAGCAGCAGCCTACCGTGATTTTTGCGGGGGCTGCTGCTTTTTCTATGCTTCAAGTTTCCCATCAATGGAAGATGAAAAAGGCGGCAAGGGGGGTTCCTTGCCGCCTTCGTCTAATAAAAACTTTAAGTTAGTCCGCCTCTTCCGTCTCCGGCGCCTCTTTTTGAGGGATTTGCTCCGCCCGCACCCGGCTGATGCGCCGATCCTTCATGCCTAAGGCGGTAAAGGTGACGTTCCCAAAGGTGACAATGGGCTGCTCGCCGGGCTTTGGCATCCGGCCCAGGCTGTCAATAATAAAGCCGCCGATGGTGTCATATTCCCTGTCTTCCGGGAAGGTGATATGGAACAGGTCCTCTACATCCTCCAGCCCGGTAATGCCGCTGAGCAGATATAAATGCTCTGAAAGCCGGGAGATTTCCTCTTCCTCATCGTCGTATTCGTCCTGAATATTGCCTACTATGGACTCCAGAAGGTCCTCCATGGTAACCAGGCCGGAGGTGCCGCCATATTCGTCCACAACAACCGCCATTTGTACCTTTTTGGCTTTGAATTCCTGGAACAGCTCCTTGCAGCGGTTAGTTTCCGGAACAAAAAGGGGCGGGCGCATATAAGATGAAATTTTGAACTCGGCGGAAGGGTCTTTCAGTACCAGACTCAGCAGGTCCTTTACATACAGGATGCCTACAATGTTATCCAGATCGTCTTCGTAAACAGGGATGCGGGAATAGCCCTCCTCTACTGCGGTGCGGATAATCTCGGAAATAGGGGCGTTTGATTCCACAGCGGTTACCTCGGTGCGGTGGGTCATAATTTCCACTGCAGTCCTGTCGTCAAACTCGAAGATGTTGTTGATCATCTCTTTTTCGCTCTGCTCAATGGAGCCGTTTTCATTGCCGGCATCCACCATCATGCGGATTTCCTCCTCGGTAACCTCCTCCGGCTTTTCGTTGGGGTTAATACCGATCAGGCGCAGCACCAGATTGGTAGACCAGGAAAGCAGCAGCACAAAGGGCTTTTCCAGCCGGTAGATAAACAGCAGCGGCTTTACAATCCGAAAGGAGATCTTCTCATAATGCTGCATGGCAATCCGCTTGGGCACCAGCTCGCCAAATACCAAAGTAAAAAAGGAGAGGATCAAAGTAATCACCACCAGGGAGACCATTTCCACCACCTTTGGGGAAACAGGCAGCTCCCGGCAGGCATAAACGATGTATTCCGCAAAGGTATCGGCCGCTACGGCGGAAGCCAGCAGACCGGATAAAGTTACCCCTACCTGAATGGTAGAGAGAAACCGGGAGGGCTCGCCGGTTAATTTCAGCAGGGTTTTGGCTTTTTTGTTCCCCTCCTCCGCCTGATGCTTGAGCTTGGCGTCATTCAAGGAGATCACAGCCAGCTCGCTCATGGCAAAAAAGGCGTTTATAGCGATCAGGATTACCAGCAGAAGAAGATATAACCAGGGACTGCCATCGGGTGGGTTCATAAAAAAATAACTCCTTTTTGTATTTCCCCTTTTATTTTATGGCGGGGAAAGTAGTATAATTACCCTTATCATATCGGTTTTACGGCAAATTGTCAAATCGGCCAGAGGGAGAAAATCCACGGTTTTCCCCCTTTTTGACGCGTCAAACCAAAAGAACGGCGGCAAAAGGGGGCCTGCCGGGCTGTAGGGGGGCAGAGGGTTGGTTTTCTCCGGTTTTCCCTGCCCCGGCGGGCTGTTTTTGGGGGACAGGACTGCCCTTTGCGGCTTCGTCCCCTAAAAAAGCTTGCCCAGCTAACAGTTAACCCATAGGAAAACGCTCGTCTTTGATAAACCGCTTCCGCCCGGGATTGCCCTCTGCACGGTATATGGATTTTGCTGTCAAGTCATAGATAACAGACCAGACGGTATCCGTTCCGCAGGATCTATCGTACTGGCACAGAAATCCGGTTTTGCCTGACAATAAGCTTTTTGCGGCGTCCGCATCCATTTTGCCGCTTTGTGCCTTTAAGGTTTGGGTTAAGGTGGCGTACCTTTCCTCTGACCGCCAGTTGCCGCCTTGGAGCATTTGCAGCGGCAGCATCGTTTCAGCGTGAAAAACGTTTACCCCACAGACAAAAGGCTGTTGCTCGGTAGGGCGGATAACTGCCGCTTGTTCCGGGCAGCACTCTATTATGGCGATATCCCCCGCTGCATCCGCCACAGTGATGGTTTGGGCAGAACCGATGGGCAGTTGCCGGATACAGCGGAGAACTTCCTGGGTGCTGCGGCATTTTTCCAGAAAAAACCGCACCAGCATACCGGCGTTTAGGCCAGGCTTTTTTGCCGTGGGGGGAACAAAGGTAAGCCCTGCGGCAAGGCCGTGCTGGTTTACGCCGTCCTCCATTTCAATGAAGGCGGTGGTGTTTCCTGTAAAGGAATAAGCGCCGTTTGCAAATTTGTAAATGACATTGGTATTGAGTTTTTCCAGCTCTGGCGAAAAATCGCTGTTGCGCCCCAGCAGGATATGGTTTTGCTCCGAAACGGCAAAGCAGGAGCAGCCGCAGGCCGGCGGAATGGCATACATACTGAACAGAACAGCCTGCAGCAGCTCAGGCGCACAGTGCTGCCCCTCGGCAAGGCCCTGGATTTCCTCCAGGATTTCGGGGAAAAAGCGTTGGTATACGGGGACGCAGGCGCGTGCAAAAGCCTTGCGCTCCTCGGTGATGGGAAAAGGAAGGTTGCTTAAAAGAGATTGGCCGTTTTTTGCCAAAGACTGCCCGAAACGGAGCCCAATTTCGTAATGGGCGCCGCGAAAATGGAGGTGATACATATAAAAAACCCCTTTGTTTTACTGAATTCAGACAGCCGGCAGCCTGTTAAGAAAAAGGATAGTTGAATAAAAATTTTATGTCAATGGGGAATTTTGATTTTTTGGGAGAGCTGTGCAAAGGTTTGAGAAAATAAGCATGCGCGACGTCCCGGAAAAAGAAGGCTTTGCACCAGGCGGCCCAAACGTTCGGTTTTTAAAGCTTTTTGCTTCGATTGCCCGTTAATAAGGAAAATAAAGGCGGTTTTTTCACAAAAAAGACCGGTTTTCATATTTACAAGCCCCGCCAAAAGTGATAAACTTTATAAGGTAAGAGGAACCCGCAGGGTTCAGTCTGCGGAATCTTCATTTAACCCCCGGTCAGCCCGTAAAAGCGGGGTGGCCTGCAATATTATGTAAACATTCCAAAAGGGAGGAAATTTACACATGGCAATCAAAAGAAAAATGAAAACCATGGACGGCAACAACGCAGCCGCGCACGTATCCTATGCGTTTACCGACGTCGCCGCAATCTACCCCATCACGCCTTCTTCCGTGATGGCTGAGGTTACCGACGTTTGGTCTGCTGCCGGCCGCAAAAACCTGTTTGGCCAGGAGGTCAAGGTTGCGGAGATGCAGTCGGAGGCCGGCGCCGCCGGTACTGTACACGGCTCTTTGTCCGCCGGTGCGCTGACTACCACCTACACCGCTTCTCAGGGCTTACTGCTGATGATCCCCAATATGTACAAGATCGCCGGCGAGCTGCTGCCCTGCGTTATCCATGTATCCGCCCGTGCTTTGGCTGCTCAGGCTTTGTCTATCTTCGGTGACCATTCCGACGTATACGCCTGCCGCCAGACCGGTTTTGCAATGCTCTGCTCCGGCAACGTTCAGGAGGTTATGGATCTGGGCGCCGTCGCTCATCTTTCCACCATCAAGGGCAGAGTTCCCTTCCTCCACTTCTTCGATGGTTTCAGAACCTCCCATGAGATCCAGAAGATCGAGATCTGGGATTACAAGGATCTGGACGATATGCTGGACCGGGATGCCGTTGCCGCTTTCAGAAAGAACGCGCTGAATCCTGAGCACCCTGTTATGAGAGGTACCGCTCAGAACTCCGACATCTACTTCCAGGCCAGAGAGGCTTCCAACAAGTTCTATGACGCTCTGCCCGCTGTGGTGGAGGATTATATGAACAAGGTAAACGAGAAGCTGGGCACCGATTACAAGCTGTTCAACTACGTGGGCGCTGCCGACGCTGAGCATGTAATCATCGCTATGGGTTCCGTTTGCGATACCATTGAGGAGACCATCAACTACCTGAACGCTGCCGGCGGCAAGTACGGCTTGGTAAAGGTTCGTCTGTACCGGCCTTTCTGCCCTGAAAAGCTGGCCGAGGCTCTGCCTTCCACTGTAAAGTCCATCTCCGTTCTGGACAGAACCAAGGAGCCCGGCTCTATTGGTGAACCGTTGTATCTGGATGTAGTGATGGGCCTGAAGGATAGCAAGTACGCTACCGTCCCTGTATATGGCGGACGTTATGGCCTGGCCTCCAAGGACACTACTCCTGCTCAGATTGCGGCTGTTTACAAGAACGCTGAGAAGGCTGAGCCCAAGAAGCGCTTTACTGTTGGCATCAACGACGATGTGACCTTCCTTTCTCTGGAAATTGGTGAGGAGATCGACGCTACCCCGGCCGGCACTACCAGCTGTAAGTTCTGGGGCCTGGGCTCTGACGGTACCGTAGGCGCCAACAAGAACTCCATCAAGATCATCGGCGACCATACCGATATGTATGCGCAGGCTTACTTCGCCTATGACTCCAAAAAGTCCGGCGGCGTAACCATTTCCCATCTGCGGTTTGGCCATACTCCCATTAAGTCCACCTATCTGATCAACAAGGCGGATTTTGTGGCTTGCCATAACCCCTCCTACGTGGGCAAATATGACATGGTGCAGGATCTGAAGGAGGGCGGTACCTTCCTGCTGAACTGTGCTTGGGATATTGGCGAGATTGAGAAGAGATTCACCGCTGCCGACAAGCGCTATATGGCAAAGAACAACATTAAGCTGTATACCATTGACGGCGTGAAGATCGCCAAGGAAATCGGCCTGGGCGGCAGAATCAACACCATTCTCCAGTCCGCTTTCTTCAAGCTGGCTAACGTAATTCCTGCGGCGGACGCCATTCAGTATATGAAGGACGCTGCCACCGCTTCCTACGGCAAAAAGGGCCAGAATATCGTTGATATGAACCATCAGGCTATTGAGCGCGGCGCTAACGACGTCGTGGAAGTTAAGGTTCCTGCCGCTTGGGCCAACGCTTCTGACGAGGCGAAGACCGTTGAGGTTACCGGAACCAAGGCCGACGCTGTGAAGTTCGTGAAGGAGATTCAGATCCCCGTAAACGCACAGCAGGGCGACAAGCTGCCTGTATCCGTGTTCAACGGCGCTGAGGACGGCACTGTGCCGGTTGGCACCTCTGCCTTCGAGAAGAGAGGTATCGCTATCGACGTTCCCGAGTGGAACTTTGAGAATTGTATCCAGTGTAACTTCTGTTCTTATGTATGTCCTCATGCGGTAATCCGGCCGGTGATCATGACTGCGGACGAGGCTGCAAAGGCTCCTGCTTCCATGAAGATGACCGACGCCACCGCAATGCCCGGCTACAAGTTTGCTATTACCATCTCCGCCCTGGATTGCACCGGCTGCGGAAGCTGTGCAAACGTATGCCCCGGTAAGAAGGGCGAAAAGGCCCTGACCATGAAGCCCCTGGATACCGAAAT
>CATJLA010000070.1 GCA_949741215.1 uncultured Oscillospiraceae bacterium | reverse complement strand
GTGGCAAAGGCCCGGGACGAGTATTTTGAGGAGACCGGCATCTATATTCCTATCTGCTCCGACGGCGGTATTGTCCATGATTATCATATGACGTTAGCCCTTGCCATGGGTGCGGATTTCATCATGCTGGGCCGCTACTTTGCCCGCTTTGACGAAAGCCCCACCAACAAGGTGAACATCAACGGCAGCTACATGAAGGAGTACTGGGGCGAGGGCTCCAACCGGGCCCGGAACTGGCAGCGGTACGACATGGGCGGCGCCAAAAAGCTCTCCTTTGAGGAAGGGGTGGACTCCTACGTCCCCTACGCCGGCAGCTTGAAGGATAACGTCACCCAGTCCTTAAACAAGGTGCGCTCCACCATGTGCAACTGCGGGGTGCTGAACATCCCGGACTTGCAGAAGAACGCCAAGATTACACTGGTGTCCTCCACCTCCATTGTAGAGGGCGGCGCACACGATGTTGTATTGAAGGACAACAAGATCATCGGCTAACCGAAAACGTCAAAGCAGGTAAAATAACATTGACGTAAGCGCAGCCAAGCGCCCCGAGACTTTCCCGGGGCGCTTTTTGTAAATTTTTAGGGTGGAACTCCTATTTTTTGTTCTTTGGGGGCAGCCAAGTGTGGAAGTATATCTTGTTCAAAATGTACAAACCAGCCAGCGGAATCGCCAGCAGAAGGCTTACCTTTAGATAATTCACGTCAACCCGCTGTATACTTTCAAGATAGAAGGTAACGCCGGCTGTCAGGGACATCGCCAGCAGAAGGCTCCCCCGCCATCTGCGAAACGGTTTTCTTTTGTTGCCCTCCGGAACACCGTGACGATTAAAGCGTAAATCTGCAAATTCACAGATTGCCCACCATAACCACAAAATACAGGCACCTATCATAATTTAATACCTACCTAATGCTGTTGCAATTAAGTCATGATTTGACAGAACCCAACCGTTCGCTAAATCATTACGTTCTTCAAAGGATCTATTTCCCCTTTGGT
Organism: uncultured Oscillospiraceae bacterium; assembly: GCA_949741215.1. Classification (GTDB taxonomy): domain Bacteria; phylum Bacillota; class Clostridia; order Oscillospirales; family Ruminococcaceae; genus CATJLA01. The sequence continues at coordinate 4,988 of CATJLA010000070.1, read as the reverse complement.
CATACATCTCCCACCAATACCGATATTTGCTGACCGTTTTTAATATAGTACCCGTATTTGAATTATGTCTAACTCTATAATCCCACTTGTATTCACGGCATCTTAAATAAGCCGAAAAGCCCGCCTTTATATAAGATACAGTCCCACTCAAAATCCCAGAAAGCAACGATGAAATAATCATTGCGCTAGGAGGTGTGATCATACCTGCTGCTATCAAAAGTGATATAATTACACTGGCAGCAGTGTCAAATGCTACACTTTCATTAATGGTAAACTTGTAGGAATCAAAAGTAGTATAACCAGCAGCTTTTCTTTGTAAATAACCAGATTCTGATGGATTGCTAAAGGAAAGGCTTCCAACTGCTTCATAGCCATCATATTTGCTTGTCCCCAAAGGAATCTGCTGCCCACCGGAAGAAATTCTAAGAGGCTCATTATTGAGAAAATCTCCTGTTGCCCGGGCTGGTATGGTATCCAATGTATCTATTACAGGAACATTGTTATCAGGAATTTTCTCCAATGTAACAGTTTCACTGACTACATATTCTACTTTTGTATCACCATCATACAAGTAGGCATAATCATTGTCCAAATCTACATAGACGGTAGATTCCCATTTCCCGTCCGTATAAAAATTATACTCAAATTTGTTACGGGAAATACGGGTGGATTGGATGCCAACATCAACGTTTTTACCTAATTGGGCATCATATAATGTAACAACCTCTGCGTTAGAGCCGACAAAAACTCTTTCCTTGGCTGATACTGGCGCTGCCATGACAGTAAAACAAAGTGCAAAAACAATCAACATACTGGTAATTTTTCTAAACATGTAATTCCCTCCCAACACAATTACAACACTTGTTCAAAAAACTTTTTATTTGTTCATGGGTACCACATCCTTTTGATTTGTACTGCTATTTTATAGTACAATATTATCATTTTTTCACATAAAAATCAACAGAAAGTTAAGAAAACCTATAATTTTAGTAATAATTACATAATTTTACAATTTTCCTTGTGCATAAGGAGGGACACCATCCCATGAAAACCGCCGCCATCATCGCCGAATTTAACCCCCTCCATACTGGCCACCAATGGCTGATGGACCAGTGCCGGGCTGCGGGCGCTACCCATCTTGTAGTGATTTTAGGGGGGAACTTCCTCCAGCGCGGTGAACCCGCCCTGTTTGAAAAGCGCCGCCGGGCAGAGGCCGCCATCCGCTGTGGGGCCGACTTGGTGATAGAGCTGCCCCTCCCCTACGCTATGGCCACCGCCGAGCGCTTTGCTTTTGGCGGCGTATCTATAGCGGAAAGCCTAAACTGTGTTGACCTGCTTGCCTTTGGTAGTGAGACAGGAAACCTTGCGCTTTTGTCCCGGGCGGCAAAGCTGCTGAACACTGGGGACGTACCCGAAAAAGAGGAGTTTTCCCCCTTTCGGCAGGCTTTAGAGCAGGCCCTTGCCACCGGCGCAACCTACGCCAAGGCCCGCAGCCTTGCTGCCCAAAAACTGCTGGGGGAAGAATTTTCTCCCATCTTCTCCAACCCCAACGACCTCCTGGCAATAGAATATCTGCGACAGCTGGACCGGTGTAAAAGCAGCATTACCCCTATCACCTTTCTCCGGCAGGGCGCGGGGCATCACGCTTCCGCCCCGTCTAAAGGCTATGCCAGCGGTTCCTTTCTCCGGCAGCAGTTCCGGTTAGGGGAAAACTGGCAAAGCTTCCTTCCCCCTGAGGCAATTCCCTGCTTTGCCGGCCAGCCAACCGCCCAGCTCCAGCGGGCGGAGGCCGCCGTCCTCTACCGGATGCGTACCCTTACCCCACAGCAGGCCGCCAGGCTCCCGGATCTTTCCGAGGGGATTGAAAACCGGCTGCTCCAGGCGGCAAACCAGGCAAATTCTTTGGAGGAGCTGTACTTTCTCATCAAAACCAAGCGCTACACCCTGGCGCGTATCCGGCGGCTGGTGCTTTCGGCCTTTTTGGACATCCCGGAAATCGGCAAAGCACCGCCTCCCTACCTGCGTATCCTGGCCATTGGGGAGCGCGGTGGTGAGCTGCTGCATCTTATGGGACGGTACAGCAGCCTTCCAGTCTCTCACTCCCTGGCCAGGCTGGAGCAAACGGGAGACTTTGCGGCCCGGCTTGCCCGGTTGGAGGCAAGGTCCTGCGATATTTACAGCCTTTGCCAGCTTCCGGCGCATCGGCTTCCCTGCGGGTGGGACTACAGGGCTCCGGTGGTTAAGAGGGGGAATAAAAGCGAATCGCGGGATTTTTAGTCCCCAAAAATGAGGGAAAAACAGGAAATATCCGGGGAAAATCCCGAAAAATCCGGCAAAAAGAGGGCGAAAACCATGTCAAAAAAGCTGAATGAGCAGATAATCTACGAAATTCTGTCCGCAGTGGGCGAAATCCCGAAGGGAAAGGTTGCCTCCTACGGCCAAATCGCCCGGCTGATCGGCAAAGAGAAAAATGCCCGTTTGGTGGGTAAAGTGCTGAGTATGGGCCAATATTCCGCCGGTTACCCCTGCCATCGGGTGGTAAACAGCGCCGGAAGGCTGGTTCCCGGATGGCCGGAACAAGCCGCATTGCTTAGGCAGGAGGGGGTTCCCCTGCGGGATGACACCCATGTTGACCTGAAGCTCTGCCGGTGGGAGGAATAACGTAAGAACAATTGCATAAAATCGATGCACTTACGTCCCTAAAAAGGAGCCTTGTACAGAAAAAATGGCCGGAATCGCCATGAAATACAAGCGATTCCGGCTATTTTTGATCTTTGGGCGCCAGGGGGGAAATTTAGCGAAGGTTCTATTATTCTGCGGCTTTTTTTCCTCCGCCCTGAAAGCTTTTCAGCCATTCCATAAAGGCAATGCGGGGCACATACTGTACCGAAACCCGCTCCAGCCGCTCTAAATCCTCCTGCAAAAGAGGGTCCTGCCGGGTTTGCTCCATGGCGGCGGAAACGCACAGCGGCGGGAACAGCACACACCACCAGTTTTTACCCTCTCCTGCTCCGATTTCCACCTGTACGGCGTCATAAATTCCCTCCGGGAGCACATACTCGCCGTACTGCCGTTCCTCAAAATACAGGGAGGTTAATTTTGCTGAAACCGGTTGGGCAATCCCCTGCTCTGCAAGCTCCTGCTGGGCTGTCAGACGAATCTGCTCCAATGCGTCCTCTGCCAGGGCCAGCAGTTCTTCCTTGGTGTGGGGGGCCTCTTTTGCCAAGTTTTCGGCGTTAAAGGGGAGAAAAAGCTGCTTGCTTTCCTCTAAAATCCGGTCCCGCACGGCCAGCTTTACCAGCTGATCCTCCGGGGAATCGGAGTTGGCCAGAATATGCAGCCGCAGGGTATTTTCCCGCAGGGCCTCGCAGTCCTGTGCCAGCTGCAGGTTCTGCAGCAAAAAGCAGGCCAACAGGCTGCATAATACCGCCCATTCCATCCCCTTTTTCCAGGGCTTTTGGGGACGAAACTGCTTTATTTTTTTCCGGATTGCTTCTATTTTTGTCCGCATCATCTTTCTGTCCTTTCCCAATCTGTTTGCTCCCGGGCCGGTTTTGTTTTTGTTGATGACTTCAGTATGGGCTTGGGACAAAAAGATATGCACTTACGTCCGGAAAAATTTACCTGCCTGAAAGCAGAACCTATGGGGGAAACCGAGAGTTGCTTGATTTTTACCGCCCTGCAATTGTACAATATAGGGGAAGGATGGTGACAAATATGGAAACCAAAAATATTCTTTTAGAGCTGCGGAATAAAAGCGGATTTTCTCAGGAGGAGCTGGCCGACCGGGTTTGCGTAACACGACAGGCGGTATCCCGCTGGGAAACAGGCAAAACGGTGCCGGATACCGAAACCTTAAAGCTGCTTTCCCGGCTGTTTGACGTTTCAATCAACACCCTGCTGGGTTCCCCCCGCAAGCTTGTTTGCCAGTGCTGCGGTATGCCGCTGGAGGACTCCTCTATCAGCCGGGAGCCCGACGGCTCCTTTAATGAGGAATACTGCAAATGGTGCTATACCGACGGCAGGTTTGTGTACACCAGCATGGAGGAGCTGGTGGAATTTTTGGTAGGCCACTCCGCAAACGAAAACTGGCCCCCAGAGCAGGCGAAGGCCTTTTTTGAAAGCCAGCTGCCTATGCTGAAGCACTGGAAAAAGTCCCTGTAACACCGCTGAAAGCTACAGGCCGGAAGTCCCTGAAATTCGGGGGGCTTCCGGCCTGTAGTCATAACATCTGCTTTGTAAGGACGGGGCTGCTGGTTTTGCTGTGCCGCGCTTTGGGGGAGCTTTTTTCTTGATGACAACTTCCCTTATATGGAGTTGTCTTGCGGCAGTTCCCCTTTGGCGGCGGCTAATTTTTCAAGCTCTGCAGCGGCGCCGGAATATGCCCGCCCCGCTGAATAAACCGCGCCGGCGAATTGTAGTTGATCTTCATCACCGGGCCGCCCCCCAACAGGCCGCCAAACTCCAGCTCCTCGCCGATTTTCTTGCCTACCGCCGGAATCACCCGCACCGCCGTCGTCTTGGAATTGACCATGCCGATAGCGGCCTCGTCGGCAATGATGGCAGAAATCACTTCGTCTGGAGTATCGCCGGGGATGACGATCATATCCAAGCCCACCGAGCAAACCGCAGTCATGGCCTCCAGCTTCTCAATAGACAAAGCGCCGCTTCTGGCTGCGTCGATCATGCCGGCGTCCTCGGTAACCGGGATGAAAGCCCCCGAAAGCCCGCCAACCCGGGAGGAAGCCATCACGCCGCCCTTTTTCACCGCGTCGTTAAGCAGGGCAAGGCAGGCGGTGGTGCCGTGAGCGCCGCAGCTTTCCAGCCCCATTTCCTCCAGGATATGGGCCACCGAGTCCCCCACCGCCGGGGTAGGGGCCAGAGAAAGATCCACAATGCCAAAGGGGACGTCCAGCCGGCAGGAGGCCTCGTCCCCTACCAGCTGCCCCATGCGAGTGATTTTGAAAGCGGTTTTTTTCACAATATCC
>CATJLA010000069.1 GCA_949741215.1 uncultured Oscillospiraceae bacterium | reverse complement strand
CCAGTACGGCAAATACCCGCTCCGCGCCGGCAATCGCTGTTTGAAGCTGCCCATAAATCTGTGCAATTTCATTGATAGGACGGCTGAACTGCTTTGCATACACAATAAAAGCAGAGATTACCCCTACTGAAATCAGTCCGCTTACAGAAAAATACCCGCCAAAAGCAGCAATAATGACAAAACCGATATTTCCAATACAATTCATGACCGGCCCCATAACACCGCTGAAAATATCTGTATGAATTCCGGCTTTCGTGAGGGAATCCGCCGTACTGCAGAAATCATCCGTCGTAATATTCTGGTGATTATACGCTACAACCGTTCGGTACCCGGACACCATTTCTTCTACAGTTCCGTTCAGCTGTCCAAGCAGCATCTGCCGCTGACGAGAAAATTTGCGCACCTTCCCTGAAAGAATTTTGGTTGCCAGCACTGTCAGCAGTACTGTAGCAAGGCTGAGTAAAGCCAGCTGCCAGCAGTACCACAGCATAATTACTACCGTACCAATGATCGTAAGCACACCTGAAAACAGTGAAGGCAAAGATTGTGAAACCGTCGTGGAAATATTTTCAATATCATTGGTCATCCGGCTCATCACATCACCGTGGGAATGGGTATCAAGATACCGTACCGGCAGCTCCATAATCTTTCCAAACAACTCATCCCGCATTCGCTTTACTACATTTTGACTAAGCCGTGCGCTGAGCAATCCCTGCAACAGCCCGCAAACACTGTAAAGCAGATAAACAGCCAGCATAAGCAGCAGCGTATGGGAAAGAACCCCTGTTTTTTTCCCGGCAATCATATCGACGGCACTGCTCTGCAGGCTGGGTGCGTAAACCCCGCATACAGTTCCAAATATAACAATTGCCAGCATACAGATCACAAGTGTTTTTTCACCCATAAAGTAAGTAACAATACGCTTGGTTGCCGCGCCAATATTGTCGGCATGCTCTGCCTCCGCAAAGCGCTCATGCCGGTTCATCATGCCAGGAATATTGCGCTCGATATTTTTTTGATTCTGGTTCGTACTCACGCGCTTTCAGCCTCCTCTCCCATTTGGGAATGGTAGATATCCTGATAAGCCTGACAGGATTTCAACAATTCCTCATGTGTGCCGCAGGCTGAGATACTGCCGTTTTCCAGAACAACAATCCGGTCTGCTGTACGCACGGAGGCAATCCTTTGTGCAATGATTATCTTTGTACTGTCGGGATGAGACTTTTTTAATGCCCGGTACAAATCCGCTTCGGTTTTCAGGTCAAGGGCGCTGGTAGAATCGTCAAAAATAAAAATTTCAGCAGGCTTTACAACAGCCCTTGCAATTGAAATTCTCTGCTTTTGTCCGCCAGACAAACTCATTCCACGCTCCGCAACAGCAGTGTCATATCCTTCTGCAGTGGAAGAAATAAAGCCATCCGCCTGTGCGATGGATGCCGCAGATTTTAACGACATACTGCCTGCCCCCGGCAGCCCCCACGCAATATTTTCTCCAATTGTCATACTAAACAGCTCACTTTTTTGCATAGCTATGGCAATTTTTTCCCTAAGGGCCTCCTGACGATATTCCTTAACATCAATTCCGTCCACTAAAACTGTACCAACATCAGCATCGTAAAAACGTGGAATCAGATTAGCCAGGGAGGTTTTTCCGCACCCGGTAGCTCCCATAATTGCCACAGTTTCCCCCTTGTGTATCGTCAGATTGATATGGGAAAGCACATTTTGGCTGCTTCCGGGATAAGCGAAGGAAACATCACGAAATTCAATTTCCCCCTGCACTTCCGTTGAACCGTCAAAAGAACCATCCACAAGCTCCGGCTTGCTCTGCAGTATCTCTTTTACCCGCTTCCAAGAAGTAAGCCCTTTAGAAATATTTTGGAACAGCATAACAAGCATCAAAATACCGTTAAGAAGCTGTGTGGTATAAGTAATTGCCGCCATGACTGTTCCTGGAGTTGCGCTGCCGTTTCCCACCTCAAACGACCCTGCCAGTAAAATGACAGTGACAACCACATACATCAGCGCATTGGTAAGAGGATTCATAAAGGTAAAGATTACAAGAGTTTCTAACCGTGTTTTGACCAGCTTATTATTGGCTTTCCCAAAGCGCAGTTTTTCATAAACTTCCCGCACACAGGCTTTAATGATGCGGATACCGGATACATCCTCCTGCATAATAGCGTTAATGGAATCAATCTGCGCCTGCAGTTTATAGAACAGAGGGTTGGCTTTCCACAGGCAAAAAGCAATAACACCCACCAAAAACGGGAAGGCACACAGTACAATCAACCCAAAATGCGGATTTAGCCGAAACATAAAATACATACTTCCAAAGGTGAGAAGTGAGGTGCGGATCATCCCCCGCACAAACAACGAAACAAACCCCTGTATTTGTGTAATGTCATTCGTCACCCTTGTTACCAAGGAACCTGTGCCAAAACGGTCAAGCTGAGGAAAGGAAAACTTCATGATCCTGCGAAAACAGTCCTTCCGAATTTCGTTGCCAATATTTTGGCTGGATATGTGCACAAATACATTGTTGAGGGAGCCGCAAAGCCCTCCTACCAAAACCAGGCCGATCATTTGTATTCCAAGCATCCAGATCAGGTACAAATCAGAAGTGCCCCCATTGTGAACACCAAGAACACCGTCATCCACAATCCGGCTCATAATTCCCGGCTGTACCAGATCCATCAGTACCTCGCCAATCATGAATAATCCCGCGGCAACAGCAAAAAACAGATATTGTCTGATATATTTCCACATGGTCAGTTCTCCCCCTGCCCATACAAACCTCTATGACGTCTATGGGCATCGTGGCAGCGGTGGTCATGCGCTTTTCCCTTTTCGCTGTAACGGGTTTTCCAATCCGCACATACTTTTTCCAACAGTGACAATAGCTCCTGCCTTTCTTCCCCCGTAAGGCAGGAAAACATTTCTTCATGCCGTTTTTGCCGCTGTAATAAAGCCTCTGCCGCAAGTTCTCTGCCCATCTCTGTCAAACAGACATCCGTTGTCCTGCGATCCGTCTCATTATTACTGCGTAGAATCAGCCCTGCGTTTTCCAGCTTGGAAAGAACCTCGCTGGCCGATCCCGGCTGAATCCCCAAACGCTCTGTCAAATCCCTTTGCGTAATCCTTTCTGCCTCCTTCAGGATAATTAAAATACGCTTCTGACTTGCTCTCCCTTCATACAGCAAGCGCATCATATGGGCTAAGTCCCGCAAATTGATAATCAGCTTATCATTCATATCCGAGGCATGGTAATGCGCCACACGCATCTCATGATCCTGTTTTTTCCCCTGCCGCTCTGGCATTTTTCCAGTACGGAGATATGCTTCCCCTCTGCTGCAATACGGCTCACTCAAATCACAGCCTCTCCCACAACCAGGGCAAATATTTTTTTCTGACATAAATCATTCCTCCTTTTATTAGGTACCTTGATTATAATCCAACAGCATCATTTTATCAAGGTACCTAATAAAATTTAGAGCCACTTCAGTTATAGTTATAGACATAACCGTACAACTATTGTCACGGAACACTTACTGATAAAATGAAGCGATTTAGGCCCAAAAATGTGAACAAATTGTAAAAAGCAGTCCCGTTTTCATCAAAAACAGAGTTATTTTCGAAAAAAACATAGTGTTTTTACAACAGAATTCGTATAATAAGCAGCACATAAACAGGAGGTGAAACCATGTGGGATGAGAAAATAATCCGCGCTATTCAATCCCGAGACGAATCCGCCATCAGCCAGGTAATGGAAAAATACACCCGCCTGCTGTGGAAAATAGCCAGTTCCGTGCTGCAAAACGGCTCTGAGCGTGACATCGAAGAGTGTATAGCAGACGTGTTCATCTATCTCTGGCAGCACCCAGAAAAATTCGACCCCCATCGGGGCCGCTTAAAAACCTGGCTTTCTGTCATCACTCGCAGCCGCGCTCAGGACCGCTGCCGCCAACTAACCCGTCAAACCAGTCTTCCATTAGACGAAGCCCTATTGTCAGTCCTTCCCTCCCCCCAGATCCCCGTTGAACAGAAGGAGGCCTGCAGCCAGCTGAATACTGCTCTCGATCAGTTAAAGGAACCAGAGCGGGAGATTCTTTTCCGTCGCTATTACTACAACCAAAAGCCGCGTGAAATCGCATTGGCACTGGATTTGTCCACTAAGCAAGTAGAAAACCATCTCTATCAAAGCAAGCAAAAACTCCGTAGGGAGCTAAAAGAACTGGAGGTATAGCCATGAAAAAATTTCGTCCGATCAATCAAAAAAACATTCTCCAAATATTCGAAAATAAGACAGGGCTCACCCTCACTCCGCCCAAGTCTCACCATTACGGCGTCCGTACAGCTATAGCTTTGGGATTGGCTGCGATTTTTGGCTGCACCATCGTCTCCGCCACTGACCTGTTTTCCTCTCTGAACAACGATCAGCTCTCTTTACTGGCCAGCTACGAGGGCAATGGAATTGTTTCGGTTACAGTCGAAAACAAATCGAGCAAGCACCTTGTGTTCGAAGAAAACCTAAAGGTGATCCGCTGGACTACCAGCGAAGAATTGCCTTCTTCCGGAACGGTTTCCTTTCAGGGGACGAAAATTCCTGCCCACTCTTCCGGCACTATGACGATTGATCTTTCCTCCGCCTATGACGTGGAGCTTTTGGAGCAGCCGCTGCCTGCGAGAGATGGTTACTATCTTTTGCTTACGAATAACGGGTTCCTTTTTGGGCAGGACTGGATGTGCACTGTTCCCTTCTGTGAGCCGCTGGAACCAGAAGTTCAGACGACGTCGCAGCCGGAAAGCCGCGTAAATACTGAGTTTTTGGAGGAGATTTCTGAGAATTTGCAATTTTATTTTCAGGGAGGGCCCCTTTATGGAGAGGAGCTGCGCACTTTGAATGATGCCTATCAAAGGGAAGTGGAGGCCCTGTTCTCTCAATTTTCCGGGACGGTAGTGCCTTCCGTAGTCTCCGGCCTTTTGGTGGGTAATCCGGAGCCTTCGGTTGTGTTTGATCCTGATCAGCCGCAGGAAATACAGCCTCAGCTTATTTGGGAGCAATATAGCAGTGTTGATTTAAACAACAAGCTGCTTGCTACTGAAAAAGAAAAAGCGCTTATCTTATCGGCTATTGTGCCACTGTCAACTTACTCTAATGCCGGCGCGGATATTCCGCTTTTCTACCTGTTTTCTTATGAAAAGGCCGCTGTAACGGAGGAATCCTGCGCATTTATTCGGGGCAAACTGATCCCATTTTCTCAGCTTCAGCAGTACCTGATTTATGAGGATGACCAGTATCTCCTCTATGATTTCAGTGCCCTGATTTACTCTGACTGGCAGGAGTATGTTCAGCAGGCTGTATCTCAGCGGAACGACATTCGTTGGGATGAGAAAACTCAGGCCATGGTGCAAAGAATTTATGACTACTACAAGGAAAATCTAAGCAAACTTATCTATCTCCGCAGCTAACCCCCAAAGCTATTTCAAGGAAGATCAAGAAAAAACATACTCTGCAACATTCCAATCGCTCTGAAAGAGCGTACCTCCACTATTCACGAGGTGAACTACGTTCACCTCTTTTACTATTCCCTCTTACTTTGTCCTATTATCCATGTTTTCAACTGGATTATCAATGCACTTTTTTGAAGGAATATGGTAGAATATGCATGAAAGATGGAGGCAGCCCGGGTTGTGGCGCAAAAGCCTCAGACGGCTGTGCCGTCCTTTGGAAAAATGAAAAGAAGGTTGAGATTATGGAGAACTTTTTTGCCTGCCCATATGGAGAAAGGCCGGAAAACCTCTCTCCCGCTACACGGGAGCTGGCCCGGCGGGTGCTTACCGGCGAGTGGGGAAGGTGGCTGAAGGATACCCCTTACCTGCTGGTGGAAAATCCGGAGGAATTTAAGAAGCTTTCAAAGGTGCAGCAGCAGGCGTATGCCATCGGGCTGATTGCAAGGAAAGCGCCAATACGGCTGACCGAAGGGGAATATTTGGCGGGAGCCTCGACCATAGAGGGGGCCAGACGGCATTATATTCCTGTTTGTCTGCCGGAAAATCAGTATATGGCGCCCAATTCCAAGAAGTTTTTCTCCGAGAGTACCAGCCATTTGACCATGGGCTTTGAAAAGGCTTTGAAGATTGGATATAAAGGGCTGCGGGAAGAGATTTGGCAGAGCCAGAATGTACATAACGCCGACTTGGGCGACCCGGAAAGGGAAAGCAAGCTGGAGTTTTTGAAGGCTCTGGAGGATTGTGTGGAGGCAGCAACCCTTTGGCACAGCAGATATCTGGAGGCGCTGACACAACGGATTGAAACCTCTTTGGGACCGGTGCAGGCAAGATACCGGGAAATTTATGAAAATTTGAAAAATGTGCCGGAAAACCCACCCCAAAACTTTAAGGAGGCTGTGCAGGCCTTGTGGTTTCTGTTTGACTTCCAACGGTTATGCGGTAACTGGCCGGGTATTGGACGGATTGATAAGATGCTGGGCGGCTTTTTGCAGAAGGACCTGCATGCCGGAAAGATTACTGTAGAGGAAGCAAGGGAGTATCTGGCACATTTTTGGATTAAGGGCGCAGAGTGGGTTACCGGTACGAATGAGGATATGCTGCGGGATTCCGGCGATGGGCAGAATTATCAGAATATTATTTTGTCTGGCGTGGACGAGGATGGGAACGATGTTACCAACCTGGTGACCTATTTGGTGCTGGATGTCGTAGAAGAACTGGGAATTTCGGACTTTCCCATCTCGGTGCGGCTAAGCCGGGAAAGCGACCCTAAGCTGATGCGGCGGGTAGCTGAGGTGATGAAACTGGGCGGCGGGATTCTGGCGATTTACAATGAACCGCTGGTGCTGGAAAGTTTAACCGGCTTTGGCTATGATTTGAAGGAAGCCAGGAACTTTGCCAACGACGGTTGCTGGGAAATTCAGGTGCCGGGCAAAACCTGCTTTCGATACGACGGCTATGATTTGCTGCGGATTTTGCAGCAGCAGGTGCTGAAAATGCACGAGCGCGGACCCTCAACTTTGGCCTATCAGTCCTTTGACGAGCTGTTTGAGGCATATTCTCAGGCTGCGGGGGAGTATCTGCAGGTGCATGTTTTTGATGGAGCCAGGGAGGCTGTGGGGCATGGTTACGTCGCACTGCTGGCTTCCTTGATGACAGAAGACTGCATTGGCCGGGCCAAAAATTACTGGAGCGGCGGTGCAAAATATAGTGTGTACTCGCCTCATCCCGGGGGGATGCCGGATGTGGCAAACTCACTGCATGCTATTAACCAGCTGGTGTTTAAGCAGCGGCAGATCTCCTTAAACGAGCTGGTGGACCGGATGAAGAGCAATTGGGAAGGCAGCGAGCCCCTGCGCCAGGCGCTGCATAACAAGATTACCTATTACGGCAACGACGATCCGGAGGCTGATGCTATGATGAAACGGGTTTATGACGACTATACCGACCATGTAGCGGCCTATCATTCTCCGGAGGGATACCTCCATCCGGCGGGGATTTCCACCTTTGGGAGGCAGATCAAGTGGGCTCCTATGCGGATGGCTACCCCTGACGGACATCATGCCGGGGAGGTGCTTTCCCACAACATTGATCCTACGCCCGGCACTGATTTGAAGGGGGCTACAGCGGTGATTAAATCCTATGCCAAGCTGGATTTGAAGAAGCTGCCCGGCGGCACCGCTTTAACTGTAAAGCTGATGCCCTCTGTACTGAAAGGGGAGGAAGGGACAGAGGCTTTAATCAACCTGATGCAGGGATTTTTGGCACTGGGCGGCCTATTTTTGCAGCCGGACATCCTGGATGCAGAGGCCTTGCTGGAGGCCCAAAAACACCCGGAGCGGTATGAGAGCCTTTCGGTGCGGGTTTCCGGCTGATCTGCCCGATTTAATACGCTGGATAAACAGTGGCAGGATATGGTAATCCAGTCCACTTATCAGCAGCTGTGAGGAGTGGAGAGATGGCGATGTCTCAAAAAATGCGGGCTGAGGTGACTAATATTCAGCGTTTGTGTACTCACGACGGGCCGGGCATCCGAACCACCGTGTTTTTGGCGGGATGCCCCTTGCGCTGTTGGTGGTGCCACAACCCGGAGACCAACCGCTACCCTGCCCGGGGCAACAGGCAGCTGTTTTTTACTCCTCAAAAGTGCATTGGATGTATGGCATGCGCTCACGTCTGCCCGGCGGGGGCACATGTGGAGCAGGAAGAGGAGCATGTGTACCTGCGGGAAAAATGCTCCGGCTGCGGTGCCTGTGCTGAAATATGCCCTGCCAAAGCGCTGGAAGTAGTTTCCCGAGAGATGAGTGTTGAAGAAATATTACAAGAAGTTGAAAAAGACCGGCCCTTTTATGGGGAAAAAGGGGGCTTTACCCTCTCCGGCGGGGAGCCGATGTTCCGGCCGAAGATCGCTTTTGCATTGCTGGAGGGCGCCAAGGCGATGGGGATTTCCACTGCTTTGGAAAGCTGTGGATTTTTCTCCCCAGAGCATTGCCAGCGTCTGGTGGACTGTGTGGATTTATTTCTCTTTGACGTCAAGGACACGGTGTCTTCCCGTCATGAGGAAAACACCGGGGTGTCATTGGAGCCGATTTTGGAGACGCTGCACACGATCGATTGCCTGGGAGGCAAAACGGTGCTGCGATGTATTCTGATTGCGGGGGTAAACTGCAATCAGGCCCACGCCAGAGGGCTGGCGGCGTTATGGAAAAGTCTTTCCAACAGCATTCAAATAGAGCTGCTGCCCTATCACGCTATGGGAGCCAGTAAATGGAAGCGGCTGGGGGCTATCTCTCGGGATGACGAAAGCTTTGTGCCCTCTAAAGAGCAGGTGCAGCAATTTAAGGGGTGGCTGGAAGATCTAGGAGTTCCGGTAAAAGCTTAGAGAGTAGTATATACAGTATAAAAGAGACGCCGTAAAGTAATACGGCGTCTCTTTTTGTTGACAGCTCGGCTATGCTAAAAAAGCTTTAGCTGCACATATCCGGGTATCAAATTTCTGTAAACTGCGGAACTATATACAAAAAATAACGATCTTTCTGCGGCAGTACGCAAAAAACACGCTAACCTTTTCGTGCCAACAAAGTACAGCACCATAAGGTTACAGCAGACAAACCATGCTTGCCAAAAGGCAAGCATGGCAACGTCCTAAGAAAAAGGGAGAGGTGAAAACTTATATTACCGGAACATAGTCACCTTTTTTCTCCGATTCGTAAATTCCCTGAAGCAGGGAAATGGCATGAATCCCCTCTGTAGGCGGAATGGGGAAGCTTTCCCCTTCCTGTACACAGCGATAAAAGTCACGAATTGCAACCAGGTGGCCACTGCCCCAATAGCTCTTTTCGCCCACCAGAACTGCTTTGTTGCTTACCTGTTCGGTTTTACCGTCCTTCCAGCTTACTGTGAGCTCCTCACCCCGGAGGGACAGGGTAGCTTTTTCGCAGTAAACGGTTACCTCCACACGGTCATCAATCGCATTGCAGTTGGTAGCATAAAACAGGCCATTGGCACCGTTGGCAAACATCAGGTTAGCCATGGCGGTATCCTCCACCTCAATCGTGTTGCCAAGCAGAAAGCGATCCGTTTTGCCCTTGATAGAAACCGCTGGCCCGCAAACCCACTGCAGCAGATCCAGGGTATGGATCGACTGATTGATTAGAGTACCGCCGCCCTCTGTTTTCCAGCTGCCCCGCCAGCCGCTTTCAGTATAATATTCCGGGGTACGGTGCCAGGTAACCTGAGCCCGAGCACCCAAAATTTTACCTGCCTCACCGGAGGAAATCAGTTCCTTCATCCGGCGGGAGGTATTGTTGTAGCGGTTTTGGAAGCAAATGCCCAGCTTTTTTCCGGAAGACTTTTCTGCCTCAATCATGGCTTTGGCGTCCTCCACAGTGATGGACATAGGCTTTTCACAAAAGACATTCTTTCCGCTTTTCAGCATGTCAATCGCCATAGGGGCATGAAGATAGTGAGGGGTGCAGATATGCACCACGTCGATATCCTGCCGGGCAATCAGCTCCTTATAATCGGTGACATATTCGCAGCCGTTTTCCTCTGCAGAGGCCTTGGCCCGGTCCTCCCGGATATCCGCTACCACTACGATCTCGGCGTTATCCATCATCCGAAGGGCTTTTGCATGGGTGTGATGGATCGACCCGCAGCCGATGATTGCCGTTCTGAGTTTGTTTGTCATTTTTACAACCATCCCTTGTTTGAAAATATATTTTCAGCCTGGTTTTTTAGGGGTTTGCAGCTTATTTAGCAGGCCAAAAACGAATTTTCAGCCTTGTTATCTGCCGTAGGTGCCTTCAGTATTAAATACCACTGACTTAACTTCCGGTTTTACATAGTTAGAGGTAGCAATCCGCTTCTGCAGCTCCTCGTAGAACAGGTCGCCATCAATAGGCAGGGTAATCTCTCGATCCAGCCAGCTGGACAGCAGCATAGCGTTGGAGAGGGAAAGCCCGTTGATACCTTCCTCCGCTGGAGCAATCAGCTTTTCGCCCTTCAAAATCGCGTTTGTAAAGTTCTGGAGAATGCCTCTGTGGGAGCTCTCCTCCCCTTCCGGATTAATCTCGGTGATTTCGCATTCCGGAACAGCAAAGCCCTCAGGACAGTTGTAGCACCACTCCCGCTCGTCGGTTTTTAGCTTCCAGTACTTAATCTGATTTCTGCCGTCGATCAAGATTTTGCCTTTGGTTCCAGAGATTTCCAGCCGGTTTGCTCCAGGAGTTTCGCCAGTAGTGGTAATGAACACGCCGGTAGCCCCGTTAGGGTATTTGACGTAAGCGGTCACATCGTCCTCTACCTCAATATCATGGTGCTTACCAAACTCACAGAACGCCCGTACCGAAACAGGCATGCCACACATCCACTGCCACAGATCCAGCTGATGGGGGCACTGGTTGATCAGCACACCGCCGCCCTCGCCGGCCCAGGTAGCTCTCCAACCGCCGGAATTGTAGTAGCTCTGGGTACGGTACCAGTTGGTGATGATCCAGACACAGCGCTTCAACTCGCCAATAGCACCCTCGTCAATCATCTGCTTGATCTTTTGGTACATGGGATTGGTGCGCTGGTTAAACATAATGGCAAACACCTTGTCCGGGGTATTTTTAGCAGCTGCAATCAGCTCCTTTGCCCCGTTGGTGTACACGCCAATAGGCTTTTCGCTAAGCACATGGTGCCCGGTTTCAAAACCCCGGATACCAATAGTTGGGTGGAAATAGTGGGGGGTCGCAATTACGATTGCGTCCACGCAGCCGCTAGCCAGTAGCTTCTCCGAGTCGTCAAACAGGGGCAGCTCTTCCCCAAAGGTTTCTCTTGCCCACTTCAGGCGGTCAGGGTTGATATCACAGATAGCACCCAGCTTAGCGCCCTCAATTTCCCCTGCTGCCAAACGTTTGGCATGAGCAGTACCCATGTTGCCCACGCCTATAATACCGATTCTTACCGTATCCACGGAAATCCCTCCTTATTATATTTCAACTGCATTTTGAATGCAATTATAAATTTACGCAATCGGCCATTTAAGTAAAAAAGTGCGGTTTTCTTGTATTTTTTTCGACGGGACAGCAGGCCTGCAGTCCCGTCACACAAGGGGAGGATTATTTGCTCAGATAGTCTCTGGTAATATTCTCCAGGCTCAGCTTCAGAGAGTCGAAGGGATTGCGGCCGTAGCAGTTATCCTGCTCAATAACAGCGATTTTCGTACCGGCCTCCACAGCGGCGGCGTAGATAGGCAGGAAGTTGATGTTGCCCTCTCCAATCTCAGCAAACAGCTGCTCATTGTTGCGAATGCGCATATCTTTCAGGTGGAGCACCTTTACTCTGCCTGCAGTCTTTTTAATATACTCCACAGGGCTTGCGCCGCCGGCCTGTACCCAATAAGTATCCAGGGTAAAGCACATATCCGGGATATCCTCCAGCAGCACGTCAATCCCCAGCCTGCCGTCCTCTAACTTCTCAAACTCAAACCGATGGTTATGGTAGGAGAAATCCATTCCCGCAGCCTTTACCTTTTTGGTGATCTCATTGGCTTCCTTTACAAATTTGCGGTAGGATTCCAGCCCGCCTTCCCAGTAATCCCGAGGCATAGCTCCCAAACCAATCACATCACAGCCGAAAATCCTGTGTTCCTTAATTACATTGTCCAGGTCGTCCTTAATGCGGTTATAAGGGGTGTGGGTGATGCAGATTTTTACACCGGTTTCCTCCGAAATATCCCGCAGACGTTCCGGTTCGATAGGCCCCAGGCCAGATACCTGAGCCACCTTAAAGCCGATATCCCGTACCTTTTTGAAGCCCTCGTGAATTTCCTCCGGGGTCTTCATCAGTTCCCGCAGAGTAAACAGTTGCGCGCCAATTTCCAGCTTTGCCATGTCAAATTCCTCCATTCTTTCTGCTTTTTATCTGTTGGGGCCGCAGGCTGCCCGGCGCAGTTTCGTCCAAATAAAAACTAAAGTTTTGTGAAGAAACTACAAAACTCAGTGCTGCCTGATGCCGCTTTTCTTTCATTATATCCGATCTCACGACAAAAGAAAAGTGCAATATTTTGCGCAAATATTGCACTAAATTGCTCTCTTGCCGTAGGATTAGCCGGAGGGAAGGCGTGCCCTCTCTCCGGCTTTCCGGTTTTGTGTTTTGCGGCAGCTGAACAAGTGGTTTATACCCCTGAATAGGCGCTGAAACCGCCGTCAATAGGAATAACCACGCCGGTAACAAAGCTCGCAGCCTCTTCACTGGCCAGGAACAGCAGCGCACCGTTCAACTCCTCTACTTCACCAAAGCGCTCCATAGGGGTGCTGTTCAGAATTTTGTGGGTTCTGGCAGTAGGCTTGCCCTCTGCGTCATACAGCAGATTCCGGTTCTGGTTGGTTACAAAAAAGCCGGGGGCCAATGCGTTTACCCGAATTCCCACCTTGGAGAAATGCACCGCCAGCCACTGTGTAAAGTTGCTTACCGCAGCCTTAGCGCCGCTGTAGGCGGGGATTTTGGTAAGAGGAGTATAAGCGTTCATAGAAGAAACATTGATGATATTACAGCCCTTTTTGCCCACCATATCTTTTGCGAAAACCTGCGTAGGCAGCAGGGTTCCCAGGAAGTTTAGGGAGAATACAAACTCCACGCCGCCCTTGTCCAGGTCGAAGAAGGTTTTTACATCCTTGTCCAGATCTTCCACAGTCATATACTCTACATCAGTATTGGCTCTGGCGTTGTTGCCGCCGGCGCCGTTCAGCAGGATGTCACAGCTGCCCAAATCAGCCAAAACCTTTTCATGAACAGCCTCCAAATTTTCCTTCTCCAGCACATTGGCTTTATATGCCTTAGCACAGCCGCCATTTGCGTTAATTTCATCGGCAACTTTTTGGGCAGCCTCCTCATTCAGGTCCAGCAAGGCCACCTTAGCCCCGCACTCGGAAAGAGCCTTGGCAAAGCCGCCGCACAACACGCCGCCTGCTCCAGTGATTACAACAACCTTATCCTTCAGGTTTACTTCAAATGGAATCATGATAATCCTCTCCTTCACAATAAAAATCAACCGGCAGCGTTCTTTCTTCCGGGGACGTGACAGCAGATTAAAATCCTCCGGCTTATGAAAAGGCTTTCTGCCAGCTTCTACCTTTAATAATACCGGAAATCCTAAAAAAACGCAAGGAAATTTTATACAATTTTTCCGGATTTTATCATAAATCTTTTCTGTTGGACAAAAATGAAGGCACGCCGCGCACCTTATGTTTTCTTTCCTACCGCCCTTATTTTTTATAGGATCAGCGCTCCGTTCCTTGATTCCCTTTTATGAGCGGCTCATTCAGGGCACGGGATGACAGAGCGGCAGTCTTGTCCTAACAGAAAAACATGCGGGAAGCCTACCTACACAGATAAGGCTTCCCGCTATTTTTCCGATTATACCGCGTGATTTATTTTTGCAGGCTCCACTTTACGCCTTGAGCAGTATCCTCAATGACAACTCCCATTTCCTTCAGCTGATCACGGATCGCATCCGCAGTCTTAAAGTCTTTTGCCTTTCTCGCCGCCTGCCGCTGGGCAATCAGCCGCTCAATCTCCTCGGCGCCCTCTGCAGGAGTTGCCTGCTTCTCCCGCAAGGCCGCCGCCCGGTCCAGCAGGCCAAGTCCCAGCACCATGTCAAAGCTCTCAATCAGCGCCAGTTTGGTTGCGTCGTTCATCTCTCCCGCCTTCAGGACGTCATACAAAGCCGTAATTGCCAGAGAAGTATTCAGGTCATTATCCAAAGCCTCCTGAAAGCGAGTTTTGTATGGCGCCATGGTATCGCCGTCAATACTGCCGCCGGCAGTGCCGTCCAAAGAGGCTACTCGGGCAATCAGCTTTTCATAAGCAGCCCTGGCGTTATCCAAGTTCTCCCAGCTAAACACCAGGTTGTTGCGGTAATGGGACTGCAGGCAGAACAGCCGATATATCAAGGGATCATACCCCTTTTCTTCCAGCAGAGAAACTGTAAGGAACTCCCCTTTAGATTTGGCCATCTTGCCGGAGGTTGTGTTCAAATGATGCACATGGAACCAGTATTTACACCACTCATGTCCCAAATACGCCTCCGACTGGGCAATCTCGTTGGTGTGATGAGGGAAAGCGTTGTCAATACCGCCGCAGTGCAGATCCAGGTATTCCCCTAAATGCTTCATGGAAATACAGGAGCACTCAATATGCCAACCTGGATAACCCACGCCCCAAGGGGAATCCCATTTCAGCGCCTGATCCTCAAACTTGGATTTGGTGAACCAGAGTACAAAGTCGTTTTTATTGCGCTTGTTCTGGTCCTCCTCTACTCCCTCCCGAACACCTACAGCCAGATCCTCCTCGTCATGGTCGTTAAACACATAGTACTTTTTTAGGGTAGAGGTATCAAAATAAACATTGCCCCCCGCAAGATAAGCATGACCGGCTTCTATCAGCTTTGTAATCACCTGGATATACTCGCTGATCATATTGGTAGCAGGCTCCACCACATCTGGCCGCTTAATATTCAGCTTTTTGCAGTCCTCAAAAAAAGCGTTGGTATAAAAGCGGGCAATATCCATCACGGTCTTATTCTCCCGCCTGGCCCCCTTGAGCATCTTATCCTCCCCAGTGTCTGCGTCCGAAACCAAATGCCCTACATCGGTAATATTCATCACCCGCTTGACGTCATACCCCTCCCAGCGCAGTGCTTTTTCCAGTACATCCTCCATAATATAAGTGCGCAGGTTGCCAATATGGGCAAAGTGATACACCGTAGGCCCGCAGGTATACATCGACACCCGGCCCGGCTCATGGGGCACAAAATCCTCTTTGCTGTGGGAAAGTGAGTTGTAAAGCTTCATATTTTCTACCTCCTGCATTCTGTTTTTACGGTTTGACGTCGGTTATGCTTTGCGCTTAGGGTAAGCTTTGCGCCTCTCCCCGGGGCCCGGGAACCAAAAGGGCAGTACCGTCCAACCACCCAAAGGCTACTGCTCCCGGGGCTGCTTTTCCAAAAACTGCCGCCGGGTTTCTCTGCGCTCCAGTTCCTCCACTTTATGCTCCAGCTGGTCAATTTTCAGCAGCAGCATGGAGATTTTCCGGCTGGTAGGGTCAGGAAAGTGGATCACATCCATATCCTGGTTAGTTACCTTTTCCCCGTTTCGGCGCACGATGGTGGCAGGTACTCCTACCGCAGTACAGTTGGGAGGAACTTCCTTCAGTACTACAGCGTTTGCGGCAATTTTAGAATTATCTCCTACAGTAAAAGGGCCTAAAATCTTGGCTCCGCTGCCCACCAGCACATTTTTGCCCAGCGTAGGGTGACGTTTGCCCTTATCCTTGCCGGTACCCCCCAGGGTAACTCCCTGATACAACGTGCAAAAGTCTCCTACCTGGGCGGTTTCTCCGATCACAATGCCGGAGCCGTGATCAATAAAAACTCCCCGCCCAATCTGTGCTCCCGGGTGGATTTCAATTCCTGTCCAAAGCCGGCCCCACTGGGAAATAAACCGCGCCAAACCAAAGCGCTTATGCCCATAAAGCCAGTGAGCCAGCCGGTGATACCACAAAGCATGCAGCCCCGAATAGAGCAGCATTACCTCAAAAAAACTTCTGGCGGCCGGATCTCTTTCCTGAATCGTCCGGACATCCTCTCTCAATCGATCAAACAACTGCGATCTCTCCTTTTATTAAAAAACGCCTCTGCCCTCCGCCGCAGCTTCACGGCAGAGATGCAGAGGCGACTTTACTCGCGGTTCCACTCTGTTTTTTCCCTCAGGCACCAGCTGCTTTTAAAAAGCAGTATGCCCTACCCTTTAACGCAGGGGGTACGTATAGGAATACTGCCCCTTTCCCGGGGGTTCCTCCCATAAGCTGGCGGGTGCATTTCACCTGTTCCTCCGGGGAATCCTTTTCCAGCAGCACAAGGATTCTCTCT
>CATJLA010000068.1 GCA_949741215.1 uncultured Oscillospiraceae bacterium | reverse complement strand
CTTTTCACTGCGCCGGAAGGCCAGGCGCAGCTGCTCCATCAGCTCCGCCTCGTCCGCGCTGAGGGTGTAGGGGTCCTGAGGCTCTACGGTGGGGAACTGACAGTCCCGCAGGGGGTGCTCCACGCCGTCAATTATAACGGTGCGGCGCTGGTAGTCAATCTTATCCAGCAACAGACGTCCTGCCATTTGGTATTCCGGGCGCTTTTGGATAATCTGCCCCTCCAGCTTCAACAAAATGACGAAAATAGCCTTGTGCATTCGGGCGCTCATTTCAATATCCTTGGGGGTATAGCCGCCGCTTTTGGCGTTTTTAGGCAAAAAGCAGCTGGTATCCACATGGCGGTAAACCTCATTGGCAAACAAAGCCAGGGGACGTAAGCTGATGCCGTAGCCTGTTTCTATCACCTCCAAATTGTTGTAGGTGATAGAATTGTTCAGAACATTGGCAATGCAGGCCCGGCTGCCCGCTGCCGCGCCCATCCATAAAATATCGTGGTTGCCCCATTGGATGTCCACACTGTGGTGGGCCATCAGGGAATCCATTACAATATCCGCACGGGGGCCGCGGTCAAAGATGTCTCCCACAATATGCAGGTGATCCACTACCAGCCGTTTGATGGTAGTGGCTACTGCAATGATAAAATCATCTGCATGGTCAATATCAATAATGGTTTGCAGGATATTCTCATAGTATTTTTCTTTATTTAGGGCGTCATAGTTAGTATGCAGCAGCTCGTCGATAATGTAGCCGAAATCCTTGGGCAGCGCCTTGCGTACCTTGGAGCGGGTGTATTTGGAGGAAACCAGGCGGCAGACCTCGATCAGCCGGTTTAGGGTGATTTTGTACCACTCCCGGATATCCGGAGTATCCCGCTTAATTTCAGCCAGCTTGCTTTCGGGGTAATAGATCAGAGTAGCCAGCACGGCTCGCTCCCGGGCAGGCATGGTGTTGGAATAGAGCATGTCCACCTTTTCTTTGATGACTCCGGAAGCGTTGTTGAGAATATGTTGGAACGCCTCATACTCTCCATGCAGGTCGGACATAAAATGCTCTGTGCCTTTGGGGAGGTTCAGAATCGCCTGCAGGTTGATAATTTCCGAAGAAGCAGACTGAATAGTGGGGTACTGATTGGAAAGCATTTCCAGATACCGCAAATTTTGAACAAGATCCTCTTTGTTGTACTGCATAAAATCCCTCCGCGTCCTCCGGTTTTGCCGGAAAGCCTTTTCCTCATTATAACAGGAATCAGCCCTGAATAGAAGGTGGTTTTTTCTGAAAATCCGTTTTTTCTTTGGGACGCCGAAATCAAAAATCTCTGCACAGCCCGAAGCTTGTAAAAAATTGGAAATTCTTTTTTTCTTTTACTATACATTGGCGAAATTATGTATTATAATATAAGTAAAAGTGAATAGGGAATAGTGTAGGTACGCCCTTGCAGGGCTATTTGAAAAAAATGTTGCGGTTTTTTCTTTCTTCTGTTTATATAATTGGCGTGCGTGTTTATATAAACAATGCTGTTAAGTCTGAGTGCTTTACGGTTGTTTTAGATGGGGTTTATTAATAAATTACGAAAGAAGGAGGCTTTGTTATGGAACAAACCAAGGGCTGGTACCGCAGCGGAAAAGCTCTGCTGGAACAGATGAAAAAAGGCTGCGTCTCCCCTCGGGAGCTTTCGCTCTGGTATTTGGGGCAGGCGGGCTTTGCCCTTGCTCTGGGCGGCCAGCGGGTTTTGCTGGACCCGGTTTTTGCCGATATGAAGGATCAATCCGGGGCAAGCCGCCGTAATTATCCTGCGCCCTTTGAGGCCAAAGATGCCGCCTTCGCCGACTGGATTTTTTGTACACACGACCATGGGGATCACCTGAACCTGGATACCTTGCTGCCAATTGCCAAGGCTCAGCCTACTACTGTTTTTGTGGTGCCGGAGCCTGCTTGGGAAAAAGTGGTGGAGGCTGGGCTGTCTGCGGACAAAATCATCGGGGCCAAGGCGGGGGAGCCTATTATTATGGGGCAGCTGTGCTGTACCCCGGTGCCCGCCGCCCATGAAAGCTATGAAACCGACAGCCAAGGGAATTTTTGCTGCTTGGGCTACCACTTTTCCTTTGCCGACCACTTTGGCCCCAGCCTTTACCACTGCGGAGATACGGTGCTTACCCGCAGGCTGGTGGATGATCTGCGGGCTTTGGGCAAGCTGGACGTCCTGCTGGCGCCGATTAATGGTGCAGATTTGAAGCGGCGGGAGCAGGGGATTATAGGCAACATGAACCCCAGGGAGGCAGCGGACCTTTCCCAAATGGTGGGGGCGGAGCTGACAATTCCTTACCACTATGACATGATTATGGGAAATACCGAAAATCCCCTTGCTTTTGCCAGCGCCATGGAGCGGTGGTATCCGGATCAGCCTTACCAGATTCCCAGGCTGGGAGAGCGTATTTTATACCGCAGAGAATAGGGGGTTGCAGGACGTCGCTATAGAGCCCTTTTGGATATACAAAGGGCTTGGGGAGGTGCGCCTCTTCGGGAAAAATTGCCCGGGAAATGCCGCGGAAATTAAGAATGGAGGAGAATTTATGCTGGAATTTCGCTATGATACGCAATTGCTGATTGAGGGGAAAAATTTGGATGAGGATGCGATTCATGATTATTTTACCAGCCACTTTGCGGGGGACTGCCTGATTGCGGTGGGGGATGAGGAGCTGATTAAGATTCATTTTCACACCAACGAACCTTGGAAGGTGTTGGAGTACTGCGCCTCCTTGGGGGAAATTCACGACATTGTAATTGAGGATATGGACAGGCAGGCCAGGGGGCTGAAGGGATAGATGGAGGGTGTACAGATTGCCGCCCTTGGGGTTATGGCGGCGTTTTATTTGGCGTACTTTTCCAAAATGCTGCTGCAGCGGCGGAAAGGGCTGCAGACTGATCAGATAGGGAAGGGCAATAAGCCTAAAACGCTGCTGATGATTGAAATTTTGATGAAGATTGCCACCTTCGCTGTTGTCCCTGTAGAAATTGCGAGTATTGTGTGGGAGACCCATTTGTGGAACTTGGCCCTTTGCCGGACAGGGACAGCCGTTGCAGCAGTTGGCGTGGCGGTTTTCATGATAGCTATGTGGACCATGCGGGACAACTGGCGGGCGGGGATTCCGGAAAAGGATAAAACCGAACTGGTGACTGCCGGAATCTATCGGTTCAGCCGCAATCCTGCTTTTTTGGGCTTTGACCTGATGTATATCGGCCTGCTGCTTGCTTTTTTTAACTGGGTGCACCTGGCTTTTGCGCTTTTTGCGGTGGTGATGCTCCATCTGCAGATTTTGCAGGAGGAGCGTTTTTTGGCTGCCGCTTTTGGAGAGGCCTACCGCAGTTATCAAAAGCGTGTGGGACGATATTTTATTTTGTAGCTCTATGACTATGGGGGAAAAGGGCTTTATTTTTTGCTGAATAATACCGGAGGCCGGGAGACCTGAGTTTTCGGCGTCCTTAAAAACAGGAGGAGAAATGATGGAGGCAGAACAGAAATTGCAGCAGCTGCTTTCTCAAATTGAGCCTTTGGACAAGGCTGCCATGGCCCGGATGCAGCAGCGGCTGGACAGCATGGCAAAGCCCTTGAACAGCTTGGGCAAGCTGGAGCAGCTATTGGTGCGGACTGCGGGTATCTGCCGGTGGGAAAAGCCGGATTTTGCCAAGCGCTGTGTTGTTGTTATGTGTGCCGATAACGGCATCATTGAGGAGGGGGTAACCCAAACCGGCAGCCAGGTTACTACAATTATGACTGATTCCATTGCGGAAGGGAAGGCTACCGTTGCGGTAATGGCCCGGCAGATGAATTGCGACGTTTTTGCGGTGGACATCGGGGTGCGGGAGGCGCCTGCGTCCCCTAAGGTGCTTGATAGGAATATCCGGCGGGGAACCGGCAGCTTTTTAAAAGGCCCTGCTATGACCAGAGGACAAGCGGTGCAGGGTTTGCTCACCGGCATGGAGCTGATTCGCCAGCGCCGGGAGGAGGGGTATCATCTGGTTGCCACCGGAGAGATGGGGATTGGCAATACTACTACCAGCAGCGCTTTGGCGTCGGTTTTGCTGGGGAGAGACCCTGCGGAGATGACCGGCCGTGGTGCGGGGCTTTCCAAAGAAGGAATTGCCCGGAAAATTGAGGTGATCCGGCAGGGAATTGCTTTACATAGGCCCTCGGTACAGGATGCTGTTGGCTTGCTAAGCTGCCTTGGCGGGTTGGATATTCCCGGTATGGCAGGGTTGTTTTTAGGCGGTGCGGTATACCGGGTGCCGGTGATTGCAGACGGCTTTATTTCCTCTGTGGCGGCGCTTACGGCATGCGCTGTTGCCCCGGCAGCCCGGGAGTATATTATCGGTTCCCATATTTCCGGAGAGCCTGCAGGCAGAGCGGTGATGGAGGCGTTAGGCGTCCCTTACTTTTTGGACTGCAATATGTGCCTGGGAGAAGGTACCGGAGCAGTTGCGTCCTTGGGGCTTTACGACCTGATAGAGCGGATTTTTAACACCATGAGCAGCTTTGACGACCTGGATATAGAGGCTTATCAGCCCTTGTAGCCGGTTTTGGGGGACGTCGGCAGCCTTTGCTTTGCAAAGCCTGCTGTGTTCTGCTGTTATTGGTACAGGAAAGGGGAGACCATATGCTTTTTCTGATTTCCGGCGGTTCGGCCAGCGGAAAATCTGCTTTTGCGGAAACCGTTTCCCAAAAGCTTTATCAGAAGCGGCGGGAGGGCAGGCTTTATTATCTGGCTACGATGGACCTTTACGATGAGGAAAGCAGGAAACGGGCAGCTCGTCACCGGCAGCTGCGGCAGGGAAAAGGGTTTGAAACGATCGAGCAGGCCTGGGGGATCGGCAGCCTGCGGCTCCGGATGGGGAAGGGGGATGTCCTGTTGTTGGAGGATCTTTCCAATCTGCTGGCCAACCAGGAGTATCTGGGAAAGGACACTGCTCCTCATGAGACAATATTGCAGGATATTTTTGCCCTGGAGCAAAAAATTTATGCCCTGGTTGTGGTAAGTAATGAGATCTTTTCCGATGGGATTCTCTATCCTGAGGAGACGCAGCGGTATGTGGAACGGCTTGCCTTGCTGAACAGGAGGCTGGGAAAACAGGCCGCCGGCATAGCGGAGCTTGTATTTACAGTGCCGGTTTTCCATAAAGGGAAGGAGCTGTTTGAAGGCTTGTTGAAAGAAGGAAATGATAGATATTTTGCTAAAGGAGAGCGATAGCTGGTGATTAGCCTGTTACAGGGATGTGTGATTGCATTTTCCATGTATTCTGCCATCCCGGTGCCCATTTTTGAATGGAACGAAAAAAATATGCGGTATGCCCTGGTGTTTTTCCCTTGGGTGGGGGGCGTAATAGGCTTAGGCCTTTGGGGCTGGTTTTGGCTTTGCGCAAAGTTGTGTCTGAGCGGTGGATTGTTTGCTGCAGGATGCTTGTTGCTGCCTATCCTGATAACCGGCGGTATCCATCTGGATGGCTTTTGTGACAGCTGTGATGCCCTTTCCTCCCATCGGGAAAAGGAAGAAAAGCTGAGAATTTTGAAAGACAGCCATATCGGAGCCTTTGCCCTCATTTGTTGTGGGGTACTTTTGTTCGCGCAATACGGACTGTTCTGCCAGCTTTGGGAAGACTCTGCGTTGGTTGGAGTTGTTTCGCTGGGCTTTTTGCTCTCCCGGTGTCTCAGTGGGCTGGGGGTAGTGCTGTTCCCAAAAGCCAAGGGGACTGGGTTGGCCTCCACTTTTTCCCGTCAAGCGGACCGGCGCTGTACCGTCGCCGCACTGGTAATACAGGCAGCTTTGGCAGCGGCTGCCATGGTGTGGGTTTCTCCCTTTGGCGGGACGTCGGCAACGGTGTGCTCGTTGCTTTGGATGTGGCACTACTTTCGCATGAGCAAGCGGCAGTTTGGCGGTATTACCGGAGACTTGGCAGGCTATTTTTTACAGGGATGCGAGTTGATTGTGCTGGCGGTTTCGGTGATTTTTGGTGTTGCAGGGAGGCTTTTGAAATGATTTTGGTGATTGGAGGATTAGGTCAGGGCAAGCTGGAGTATGTTTGTCAGGAGTACGGCTTTTCTTCTAATAATGTGTCT
>CATJLA010000067.1 GCA_949741215.1 uncultured Oscillospiraceae bacterium | reverse complement strand
GCCTTGGCTTTCTGCCATGGTGGGGCTGCCTTGGGCCGCTCATGGGGTGATTTGCAGCTTTTATCTCAACATGGCCAAGAGTGATCATAGGGAGGGCGGCGTGACTTTTGAGGCTGCGAAGGCTGTGCATTTTGATGCCCAGGGAAATGGTGAAGGGTTTTAGGAGGTTGTTTTTATG
The DNA here is from genome assembly GCA_949741215.1 of uncultured Oscillospiraceae bacterium. Classification (GTDB taxonomy): domain Bacteria; phylum Bacillota; class Clostridia; order Oscillospirales; family Ruminococcaceae; genus CATJLA01. The sequence goes on along the minus strand of CATJLA010000067.1, from coordinate 2,811 downwards.
GACATGATTTTGCAGAATGTGCCGGCGGCGGTTTCGGCAGTGCTGACCGCTGCGCTGGTTTTGACCGTGGTGACTAACATTATTGTACAGGTGCTCAAGAGGGTGACTTATGACAAGATTCCGACTAATTTTTTGGCGGTAATCGTCTCTTTGGCGGTGACGTTGGTGAGCTTTTTGGCTGCCTGTGCCATTGCCGAAATCACTGTTACCTGGTACATGGTTGCCGGGGCTGTTGCTCTCGGCCTCTTTGTCGCTTATGCTGCTATGTTTGGCTTTGATAAGCTCAAAGAGGCCCTCGATAAAATTAGATAGTGTTGGCTTCTAAAAAAGTTGGCCCCCATCCTCCGCTTTTGTTTTGCGGTGGGTGGGGGCAGTTATTTTGCTTCATAGATATTTCACGTGAAACATTTTGCAGTTTGAAGAGGCTATTTCGATCATGGCTGGTCAAAAATTCCCACTGCAATATTAAAATCGCTCCCGTAAGGGAGGGTTCCTACACTGTTTACGAGGTGAACTGTGTTCACCTCTTTCACTATTCATTCTTACTTCCAGTTAATGTTTCACGTGAAACAATCGTTCTTGTTCGATAAAAAATGCCTCTGATCTGGGGGACTTTCAGCTTATTCCTTCCAGCCATCTACATTGCCCCGGCGCATGGCTCCAAATAGGCGGTCCTTTAAGCCGGGATGCTCTCGGTTCATCTGCAGAATCCACTCTTTCGTCCACTGACGTGTGGAAAACCCGTCGTTGGGGCAGCTGCTTTTTACTACCGGCAGGCCGTTCCTTCGCACTGCTTTGGTGATCTCCCATTCCGGAGCATACACAAGAGGACGGATCATGGTAATGTCCTTCCGGGAAAGATAGGTAACTGGGGAAAAACAGCCGATCCGCCCCTCGTTGAACAGGTTCATTACAAAGGTTTCCACTGCGTCGTCCGCATGGTGGCCCAGAGCAATTTTATTACAGCCAAGCTCTATGGCAGTGTCATGCAGCGCTCCCCGGCGCATTTTGGCGCACAGGGAGCAGGGATTGGTTTCTCTGCGCTGCTCAAATACTACCTGGCCGATCTGGGTAAGTTTCAGGGTCCAGGGGATTTCCAGCTCTCTGCACAAAACCTCAAGGGCACTATAGTCCCCGGGAATACCGCCGAACTGAGGATCCAGAGTAACGGCAAAAACCTCATAAGGCACCCCCAAAAACCGCCGCAGACGGGCTAACCCTACCAGCAGGGCCACCGAGTCCTTGCCGCCGCTTACCCCTACGGCAATTTTATCCCCGGGCTGGATCATGTTATAATCCTGCACAGCCTTTCTCATATATCCCAGAATCTTCTGCATCTGCAAATGCCTCCGTTTTTTGTAAGGTTCCCCTTTTGCTGGACGTCGTTCCGCCTTTGCGGTGCAAAGGGCGGCAGGGGCTATCGGGTTTATCGTTTACTTTTATAGTCTATTGTAGAAAAAGCCTTTTTGCCGCTTTGATTTTATCACAACTGCCGGTACAATTCAAGGACGTAACAGCAAAGCCGGAATACCGTAAGGCTGCCGCTGAAAACCGCGGGAACGAAAGCCCGCTGACGTCCCCTTAAAAAAGTGAAATGACGTGAGAGCATACGGGAGATTAAGAGAGATTGAAGGAGAAAAACGAAGATTGAGAATTATAAATTAAAATTTTCAAAAAAAGGCTTGACAAGCGGCTTTTTCCCCCGTATAATGGTACATGCTGATTTAATGTCCGCAGGGTGATTCCCCGTTTCACGAAGCGGCATTATAATACAACAAAAGCTTGTGATAACATACAGGAGGTTCGCAATTATGACTACTATGCCTAAAGCCGGCGATATCAGCCGTAAATGGTATGTAATTGACGCGCAGGGCAAACCCCTTGGCCGGGTTGCCGCCACTGCCGCCCATCTGCTGAGAGGTAAGCATAAGGTTACCTTTGCTCCTCATGCGGACTGCGGTGATCATGTGATTATTATCAACGCAGACAAGGCTATCCTTACTGGCAATAAGCTGCAGAGCAAGGTTCGTTACCGTCATACCGGCTGGGTAGGCGGTTTGAAGGAAGTAAAGTATTCTGACCTGATGGAAAAGAATCCTGAAAGGGCCATGATGCTGGCCATTAAGGGAATGGTTCCTGACACCACCATCGGACGCAATGCCCTGACCAGAGTAAGAATCTATAAGGGCGGCGAGCACAACCATGCTGCACAGAAGCCCGAGGTTTGGGAGCTGCAGTAACAATTTGATTGATTGGAAGGAGGAACCCCATCATGTCCATGTATGATAAAAAGCCTTACTTTTACGGTACCGGCAGAAGAAAAAGCTCGGTTGCCAGAGTGAGATTGTATGCTGGTTCCGGTAAAATTACCGTTAACGGCAGAGATATTGAGGAGTATTTTGGCCTGGATACCCTGAAGCTGATTGTTCGTCAGCCGCTGGAGCTGACTGACAGTACTGCCAAGTTTGATATTGTTGCTACCGTTGCAGGCGGCGGTGTTTCGGGACAGGCCGGTGCTATTCGCCACGGCATTTCTCGGGCTTTGCTGCAAACCGGCGATGAAGTTCGCCCGCTGCTGAAGAAGGCCGGCTTCCTTACCCGTGATCCTCGTATGAAGGAGCGGAAAAAGTACGGCCTCAAAGCGGCCCGTCGCGCTCCGCAGTTCAGCAAGCGTTAATCGGCTGTTCAAACCGTATCAAAATTGCTCAAAACCCCCGGAAAATCAAGGTTTTCCGGGGTTTTCTTATACCCAAACAAGCTGATATAGTTTGACCTGATTTGACACAACGAGAGCCATTTTCACCCAATTTT
>CATJLA010000066.1 GCA_949741215.1 uncultured Oscillospiraceae bacterium | reverse complement strand
GTTCGGTTTGTATTTATAATTCCTATTATTCTATTGCAAAATTATAAAAATTTGTGTATTATTATAAATATATAGGTAGAATTATCCTGGTATATTCGTAAATCGGCCTGTGGTAGAGAAAGGCCGGGAAAGGGCAGTCCGTCAAGATGAAAATTTTAATTGCAGATGATGAAGAGTATTCTCGAGAAGGCCTGGTGGAAAGCGTGGACTGGGATAGCTTTGGCATTGACGAAATCATGCAGGCTGTCAACGGGCAGGAGGCTCTTCAAATCGCCAAATGGTTTCATCCAGATATTGTGCTTACCGATATCCGTATGCCCAAAATGGACGGCATTGATTTTGCCTCTCAGCTGCTGGAATTCTGTAAAAACTGCCGGATTATTTTTATCAGCGGTTATATGGAAATCGAATATCTGAAAAGCGCTATCCGTCTTTCCGTAGTAGATTATATTGAAAAGCCAGTGGACGTAAGCGCACTGCGGCAGGCTTTAACAAAAGCCGTGGCGGATGTTCGGGAAGCTCAGGCCCATAGGCAGGCAGAGGCGGATCATCGAGAAGTGCGGCTGCAGCGGCTGGTAAGCCTGCTTTGTACACAAAATTCTGATATGCAAACGGTAGAGGCCTTGGCAAAAGAGGCCGCTTTTCCCCTGAACACCCAATATGTCTGCGTCATTGTGCAGTATCCCATACGAAAGCCGCCAACCCCAGAGGAGCTGTCCCGTCTGCTTGCAATACTGCAGAGCCGGCAGGGCAAAGCGATAGGAAAATATGATAGGGAGCGGCTGCAGCTGCAGGCTGTATTGTCTTTTCGGCAAGAAAAACAGTATCAGCTGCCATCTATTTACCAGGAGGTACTGGAGGCATTTCCCAACGCTGTGCTGGGGGTAGGAACCGAAGCGGATGCCTTCCAAAACATCAGCCACAGCTTTCGCGCTGCATCTGATGCGGTAAACTGCGCATTTTACATAGAAGACCACCGTTTTTTCCGGCAGGACCAGAAGCAAACCCGCAGGCAGACCATGGAACCCGGCCTTTACGGGGAATTTCTCCAGCTTTTAAGCCAGGAGCCCCACAAACTGCCGGAATGGGGTGAAGCCTTGTTTAACACTCTGCGCAAAAATCCGTTTTGCCCCAAGGTACAGGTGTACACTTTGCTGGCCACCCTGCTTTCTGCCCTGTTCCACCGGTACCCAGAGCTGTACAGCTGGCGGCCTGAAATTGATAACGAGGATCAGCTTCACAGCTGCCTGTTTTCCATGGAAACCCTCTCCCAAATACAAGCTTTTTGGACGGAAGTGCTTGCCCAAACCCAAAGCGTCAGCCAGGAAAAGGCCGGTTACAGCAGAATCGTACAGGGCGCGCTGGATTATATTGCCCAGCATTTTGATAAAAAAGACCTGAGTATTGCCCAGATTGCGGAGCATCTGCACTTTTCGCCTACCTATTTGAATGTGCTGTTTAAGCAGGAAATGAAGGTAACCATTAAACAATATCTGAGTAGCTACCGTCTGGAACGGGCAAAGCAGCTGTTGGAAAGAGACTTCGATAAGGTTACCGAGGTTTCAGAAAAATGCGGCTATGCCAACGCCAACTATTTTGCCAAGGTGTTCCGGGAGGCTACCGGTATGGCTCCTGCGGAGTACCGGAGAAGCAGGGGATAAAGGCTTTGCAGTCTTGTCCCTGAAAATGGAATAAGAAAGGATTATTGCCATGATAAGCTGGTTCCGCAATTCGTCGCTGAACCTGAAAATTCTGCTGCTGGTATTTGCGGTTGGTGTTCTGCCGCTTAGCATCGCCTTTGCCGTATCCTTTGCCGAGCTTTCCAAAGCCTCTGAAAACCAACAGCTTTACGCAATAAACCAAGGCTACAATCAGGTTTATCAGGCGGTGGAAAATACCCTGGACCGTGTTTACAACATCTCCAAGCTGTTGGCTGTGGACGATACTGTGGGGGAAAACATTCGTGCAGCGGGGGAAAGTGCCGATATTGCAGTGCAGCTTTCCTGCTTTGACAACATCTCTTCTTATATCAACAGTATGGAGATGGTCTTTGAGCCTAACAGCGTGATCTTTTATGTGGATAAGGCCTCCATGACAGCCGGCAGCCAGTCGGGGCGGTTTCGTTCTATCAGTGCTATCCGCCAGTTGGACTGGTACAGCCAGCTAGAAACCAATAACGGCAGCCCCACCTGGGTGCGTCAGCAGGAGGAGCTTTCCGGCAATGCGTATCTGTCGGTTGTCCGGGAGCTGTGGAGCCACAGTAATTACACGGAATCTTTGGGTGTGCTTTCCGTCACTTTTGAAAAAAGCCACTTGGAAAATCTGCTTCTGGAGTCCTCCCAACGGCAGATGATGTATATTGAAACCAGCGATGGCAGACTGTTAGCTGCAAATGTGCCGGAGGAGGAGCTTGTTCGCCTGCCCATAGAGGAACGGGGACGGGGCGACAGCCGTTTTTCCCTTAAAACTGTGGACGAAAGCGCCTACCTGGTTTGCAGCCGAATGACAGCCAAAACCGGCGTGTTTGTGGTGTCCCTAATCCCTGCCAAAATGCTGGAGCAGGAGGTAACTGCCGCCAATATCCGGATGATTTTCATCTATGCGGGTATCTGCCTGATAGGCTTGCTTGCCATTTTGCCACTTACCCATTCTATCACCAAGCGTACTGGCTTGCTGAAGGAGCAGATGATCCAGATGCAGGAGGGCATTATCCGCAAGGTAGATGGCGCCGGAGATTACCGAGACGAAATCGGCCAGCTGATCACTCACTACAACGGTATGGTAGACAAAATGGGGGAACTGATGCAGGAACAGTATGAGCTTGGTCAGGCGAAGACAGAAGCGGAGCTTCACGCCCTCCAATCCCAGATTAACCCTCACTTTTTATATAACACCCTGGATATGATCAATTGGATGGCGCAGAAAAACGAAACCGATAATATCCGCAATGTGGTGCAGGCCATGTCCCGGTTTTACCGGCTCGTTTTAAGCAAAGGGAGGGATATTGTTACAATTGGGGATGAAATTAAAATGTGCGAGGCCTATATGGATATCCAGCGCAGCCGCTATAGAGGCAAAATTGTATACGAAGCGGAGTTTGATGAGGAAATCTGCGAGTATTTGATCCCCAAAATCACCCTCCAACCATTTCTGGAAAATGCCATCATCCATGGTATTCATGAGAAGGAGGACGCCAGCGGCGTGGTTATGCTGAGCGGTTGGATAGAGGATGGCAGGATCGTCCTAAGTGTTACCGACGATGGCAAGGGTATGAGTGAAGCAGACCGAAACAAGCCCCAAACCGGCAGCCATTACGGAATGCTTAACATTGCCAAACGGTTGGAGCTGTTTTACGGGGAGAAAATTCCCATTGAGCTGGAAAGTTCTCCGGGGATTGGAACCTGTGTAGTGATCAGCGTTCCGGCAGTACGGAGAGGGCAGGAGGAGAAGGCATGAAAAAATGGTTGAGATCTGCGGTGCTGCTGCTTGTGTGCGGGCTTTTGGCCGGGGCTTGCGGCTGTGAAGAGCAGTCACGTCCTGCCAATAACCAGACTTATGAGGAACCAGCTGCCAACTTAAAGGCAATTATTCTGGGCACCCCTCCTGCAGAAGGTTTGGATGAGCTGTACCGTCAGCTGGACGCGCTTACCATACCGGAATTAAACTGCACCCTGCGGTTTGAGTACATTCCCTGGGGGGATGAGCGCAATCAGCTAAACATCGCTGTTGTTTCCGGGGAGTATGACTTGATCCCGGGCGGAGTGTTTTCCGACTATCGGATTTTAACCGGCAAAAACGCCTTTTTGGATTTGAATGATTACCTTTATCTGGTGCCGGAGCTTACCGAGCATTACTCCACCTATTCCGACGATCTGCTTCGCAGCTGTGAAATTAACGGCGGGTTGTATGGTATTCCGCAATATAGTATTGGCGTACTGCATACTGATGAGGGAATGGTATATCGGGAGGATTTGCGGCGGGAGTGGGGCCTTGCGCCGATTACCGACCTGGAAAGCCTGGAAGCCTACCTTTATCGGGCTAAGGAGGAGCCACAGTATCAAAACGAACCACTGATTACCGATAACAGAATTTGGACCAGCCTGTGGTTGATGATTAACCAAGGGAAATATGTAGAGCTGGTAAGTATGCTGGAAACCCCGCTGGTAGTGGCGCTGGCGGAAAATCCGTCCGTGTTGGTAAGCCGGGTGGAAACCCCTGAATTTGCAGAGATGGTGGAATATCTGGCCAAGTGGAAGCAAGCCGGGATTTTGGACCCTAATTTGCTGGCCCTTTCCGATAATGAAGGGGAGCGCAGCCGTCTTTTAATTCTTTCAGACCGCAAGCCCTGTGAAACGAACTCCCCTTACTGGTCGGTAAGCGCCAGCTTGCCTCGAGTTGTGCAGGAGCTCCATCCGGAGTGGGAGCTTGGATTTTTCCCTTATACAAAAAACGACCGGCGCTGGTATATGGAATCCATTTCCGATGCTTCGGTAATCTCTGTATCCTCTCGTACAAGATACCCAAAGGAAGCGGTAAAGCTGCTGTCCAAAATTCATACCGATCAGCGGTACTATGACCTGGTACGGTATGGGGTACAGGGCATTCACTATGAGCTGAAGGAGGATCTGTTGGACTATAGCAATATTTCTGACAACAACGGCTTTGGCTGGACTCCCGTTACAGACAGACTGCTCTCCCGTGATACCGTGCCGGCCAGCATAGTTTGGGAGGAAAGCGTCAACAAGCCCTATCAACAATGGCAGGAAGAGGTGCTTGCTGTGGCGGAGCCCAATCCTCTGGGGGCTTTTGCTCCGGAAGTTTCCGGCTTGGGGCAGGTGTTGAATCAGCTGCAGCAGGTGCAGATTCAGCAGTTCAAACCTATTGTATGCGGTTATCCGACCGACTGCCGGCAGGCGCTTTCTGACCTGACCGCAGCTCTGTACCAGGCTGGGTTTCAGGAGTATTTGGATACGATTCAACAGCAGTTGACGGAAGCACTGGCGGAGTAACAAACACAAAAAGCCCGCAGTCCTAAAGAGAGGCTGCGGGCTTTGCCATGGCTGTAACAGAGTGTGAAATTATAAAGAGCAGTCACGTCCCCCGAAATACTGCCTTGCAGAAAGTAAAAATGTTTCACATGAAACATTTTTAAAATCAGCTGTGTTTTGCGGGAATCCGCAGTACAGCCAGGGAGAAGGCAGGCAGGGCATATGGGCTGGTAAGTTTTATTTCCCGGCGAACAGGTTTTACCGTTTCCTCCTCTATACTGTTCCAGCTGGACAGAAGTGTGCCGGTAAGCAAAAGCTCTGTAACAGGGGCATCAACCTCTCGCCAGCCCTCCGCCAAAGTCAGCTGGATATCCTGGGTTTCCGGCAAAGCGTTTACCAGCATAACTACCAGTTCCCCGGCGCTTTCGTCGTAGCTTGCCTGGCAGGGGAGCGTAGTTTCGTCCACCAGGATGTTATAATCTCCCAGGTTATGGGCGAACAGCTGCTGCACATAGTAGTTGGGGGTACAGTAAGCTTTGGCTTCGTTAAACCAGATTAAATCCGGAGTCCATTGGGCATAACCCAGCCGGGCGAATAGAGGGGCGTAGCAGGTCATGGCAACAACATCGCTGTTTCTGGCCATGCCGGTGAGGAAAGCCGCCTCTGCCAAAGCGCTCTCCAGATTGTTGCGTTCACAGCGGTTCATAGCAAAGGGCGCATCGGTTTCCGGATGAGCGGCATACTCCCCGAAAAACACCTTGATGTCCCTGGGGATACTGTCAAAATAGTGGGTGTGCTCTAAAAACCACTGGGGCTGCTTGTAGTAGTGTTCATCTACGGCGTAAACAAAGTCCTTTTGGCCGGCATGGGCACGGTAAAAATCCCAAGCGGCATGAAAGCGGGGAGAATCCAGCTCCGGCCCCGCAGTACCCACCAGCCTGATTTCCGGATGCACTTTGTGAATCTCCTTTTCAAACAGCTGGTATCGTTCAAAGAAGCGGCTGGTTGCGTCTTCCCACTGCTCGTTGCCAACCCCTACCATCTCCAGGTGAAAGGGCTCCGGATGGCCCATTTCAGCGCGGATAGCACCAAAAGGCGTGCTTGCGTCGCCATTGGCAAATTCTATCAGGTCCAGATAGTCCTGAATATAGGCTTGGATGGCAGGATCATCCGGCTCCACCCGTTCCAGGGACTGATACTGGCAGGCCAGACCCACTCCCAGCACCGGCAGGGGTTTGGCTCCTATGTATTCACAAAGCAGGAAGTACTCGTAAAACCCAAGACCATAGGTTTGCCCATAGTGGGAATATTTGCTGTGAAATCCGGTTTTGTCGCTGTTTCCGTGGAGAGCCCAGCGGTTCCAGTTATGACGTCTTGCTTCCGGCACTCCCAAGGTGTCCTGAAAGCGGTAACGGTTGGCCAGGGTAGCCCCTTCCACAATGCAGCCGCCGGGGAAGCGGAGAAACCCGGGATGAAGCTCCCGCAGCAGATCCGCCAGATCCTTCCGGAACACGCCGTAGACTGCGTCCTCTGGCATCATGGAAAAGTGATCCAGCTCCACGGTGCCTGGCTGCTCCAGCAAAAGGGCAAAGCCTGCGCCCTGGATTTCCGTATCCGCCTGCAGCCGCAGCTCATAGCGCTCCCAGCGGTTCCAACCGTCGGTGTGCTTTTTCAGTTCAACTGTTTGACGTACCAGCGCAGTGCCGTCCTTTACAACAGCCACCGTAACCTGATCTGTTCCCCGAACGCGCCGGGCATAAAACTTTATCCGATAGCCCACGCCGGGACGCATATAAATGCCGTCATACGCCTTGTTTACCATACCGCAGGGACGTCCTGCCACCGTAAGCCTGGCGTAATGGGGGGAGGTTTCATACAAAGGGCTGGCTTGCACTGCTTCCAGCGTAGCGCCGCTGCCATGAGGATAGGTGCTCCAAGCGTATAGACTGTCCTGTTTGGCATAATAATCCATACCGTCAGCGCCGTAAACATCCAGACTTTCAAAGTCACGGTTTTCCAGCATTTCTGCATAAATACCGCCATCTGCCGCATAGTTGATGTCCTCAAAGAACAGCCCCATAAATTCTTTGGGCAGGGCAGGCCCTTTTTGGTCTGTGATACGAATTTCCATGCTTATACGCTCCCTTGCTTTTTATTATTTCAGAGGCCGCACGGCCCCAAACAATCCGCCTTAAACCAGTCAAAGTCCGCAGATTTCCCGCTTCCTGTCAAGTCCTGACAGCACAGGCCTGCCATAGCGCCGGTAAACCAGCCTTCCACACAGGCTTCGTCAGATAAAAAGCTGCCGTCAACCCTGGCAACAAGCTGCTGCCATTGGCCGCCCTCCAACTGGTAGGAAAAAGTAATATACCCGTTTTGCATCAGGGCTTTCAGCTCCACTGCTGTCCCGGAGGGAATGGGCAGGTAGTCGGTTAAATACTCGTACCGCTTGTTTTCTGCCTTCAGCAGGGTGATGCATTTGCCTACATCCTCGTCATGAGAGAGATGGAGGTACAGGTAGTTATCGGTATCATACAACAGGATAAGCCCCGCCATCTGCTTAAAAATTTCCGGCTCAAATTCCACTTTGGCGGAAAACTCCATGCTGAACTCGGTCATCCGCACCGCCAACAGCGTTTGAGAGAACTTGGAGCCCAACCCGCTGCGCCCAAACATCCTCAAATACCCTGGACGTGCTGTCAGAGAGATATACCGCTCTGTCATGGGAATTCGCAAGGATTGGTATTCCAGCGAAAGGCTTGGAGAATCAAAATCGTCAAAAAATTGTTTGGGGGACGGGAGTGCAGCCTCTGCATCTTCTGCATAGGGGGCGGCAATTACTTCCCGAGGGAGAGGATCGCCGCTTTCCGGCACCAGCCAGCCCTCCTCAGTCCAGCGCATTTTCTGGATAGCCGTTTCCCGCCCCAGCATATAACGCCGGCATCCGGCAAATCGAGGGGCATCTGGCGGATTGCGTCTGTCCAACGCCCGACCGCACAGATGAACGGCGTACCAGTCTCCCTCAGGTGTCTCCACCAGGTCACAATGGCCCGCCTTTTGCAGCAAAAGCTCCGGATGGTGCCGGGAGGTTAGAATAGAATAAGCTTCGCTGTCGTTTTCCCGGTGCATAAAGTCCGCACGGAACATCTCATAAGGTCCCCACACACTGCGGGAACGCAGAATTGTTTGACCATGAAGCTCCCCGGTGCCGGTATCCGCCGCAAAAAGATAGTACCAGCCGTTTCGCTTAAAAATGTGCGGCCCTTCCAAAAAAATCTGATCTGCCCGGAAAATATCCTTTGCTTTGCCTGTCAGACACTGCCGTACCGGGTCGTACTCCTGCAAAACCAGCCGGCCGGCATACTTTTTGGGCACCCGATGGTCGGTTACCATGCTTACCATATACTTTCTGCCGTCCTCATCGTGGAAAAGGGAAGGGTCGAATCCAAAATTGCTGAGGGCTACCGGCTCAGACCAGGGACCGTGGATATCCTGTGCCGTCACAAGGTAGTTATTGGTATCATACATATTGCAGTAATAGGAATTCACCACTGTGTAAACCAGATAAAAGGTACCCTTATCATAAGTAAGGCAAGGCGCCCAGATACCTTGGGAGGCCCCCACCCCTGCAAGAGAAAGCTGAGAGAGACGATTTAAGGGGTATTCAATCAGTTCCCAATGGCGCAGATCCCGGGAATGATGCAGCCGTACCCCCGGCCACCACTCAAAGGTGGAGGTGGCAATATAGTAGTCTCTGTCCACCCGAATAATAGAAGGGTCCGGATGAAAGCCCCTTAGAATAGGATTGTAAATTTCTCCTGGCAATTTCCTTCCTCCTTTTTAGCTGACGTTACAGCAGCCGGATGTCTTTTGCATACGCCCCAACTCGGATGTTGGCTTCATCCAGAGTTTCCACCGGCCTGCCATTCCGGCGCATATTACGGATTGTGATGTCTTTTACGGCAAATTCCTCGCTGTATCCGGCAATTACAGAGGGCTCCTCGCCGTTTCCGGTAAGGATGCCGATATCCTCCAACAGAATATTTTCAATGCCTTTACCGGGGGCGGGGTTATAGTCCTTGTTCCACTTTACCTGAAAATCCAGCACCTTGCCATGCTCAAAGGGCTCAATCCGAATATTTCGGTAAGTAACATTGCGCACCAGGTTCTTATCACCCGCGTTGATGGCAAGTGCTCCCAAATATCCTGGCTGGAACTCATGGTGCTCCAAAACATCGATATTTTCAAAGAGGATATCCTCAATGAGATCGCCATCATGCTCATAATCTCCATGGGTACCTATCATCAATGGATGGGCAACGTCCGCCCAAACCACCAAATCCCGGATAACAACATGGCTGCTGCCGCCCCGGTTATCCCACCGGCTGCCGTAGATTGCCACACAATCATCGGAAGTGCGCAGAAAACAACCGCTTGCTGTTACGTCCCTGCAGCTCATCATATCCAGCCCGTCGCTCCAGCCCTCACAGCTGAAGGACTTGACATTATGGATCTTCACCTGCTCACAGCAGCCCAAAGAAATGGTGTAGTGAGGGGGATTGATAAAAATCAGCCCGTCCAGGGAAATGTTTTTGGAGTGATCCATACGAATGCCGTTGATACAGGTAAACCGGGCAAAATCCCGCAGGCAAAGGACGCCTCGGCCGCTGATTTGCAGATTTTCCCCGTGAGAGAAAGCCAGCCCGCCCAGCAGAACGGCACCGCCTTCCATATAAATCCGGGTGTGTGAGGGCAGGTTCCAGATGCACTCGCTGATGTAATAAAGCCCTGCCTCTATGTACAGCAACCTACCGGGCTCCATCTGACGAAGCTGCTCACTGAGGTCATTGCCCAAAATCCCGGGCTTTTCCAAGGAGCCTTTTACCACCAGGACGTTACTGCCCTCTTTATTCGGAATCTCCTCAATGGGTCCCGCAAAAACATGAAGATTGTGGAACCGGTCCCGATTGATCTCCACCGAAAGGTTTGCAGGCTTTTCCAGCACAATAGTCACCTTTTTGGGCTCCATTTTGGCGGGAATCTGTAAGGATAGAGGACGAATATCCACCTGATATACGTGAAAAAATTTAGGGAAGGTGATTTCCAGCTCTACCTTACCGGTAAAATCAAAATAAACCATGGAGGCAGTCCGGACGTCGTGCATATCTACCTTTACCTGATAAGCCGGCAGCCACTGCCATTCCTCAGCCCCTAAGGGACGGATGCGCAGAATATAATCCTGCTGCAAAACCACCCCGGCGGGAATAGGGTAGAGACGCAGCACATTGCCGGAAGCTTCTGTCGTTTTCATAAAATCCTCCTTATATGAAGAAGGGGGAGATTCGTTCTTCGTTCATTATACACAAAGCGCCCCCTTTTGTACAGAGTAAAATTGCCTGCAGGACGTCCCAAAAGGCAAAAAAACGGCAGAGAGGATAGGCGGTTGTGCCACACCTTCTCTGCCGGATTTAAGAGGGCAGCATATCTCCTACTTTAACATATACTGCCTTGTGGGGAGTTAAGCGTTTTTAGCGTCCAGGAAAGCCTGAAGCTGGGTGATCATCTCAGACCGAACTTCTTCCAGACCAACGTTGACAGCGTCGCTGTGCCAGGTGTTAATCTTGGAAACAGCCTCGTCAGCGTCATACAAGGAGATATTCAGCTGCAGCTCGTTGGACAAAGCGGAAATGCTTGCCACCTGGGTTTCTACCTTAGAGGTATCAAAGGAAAAGCCGGCCAGGGGGTTGAGCTGGTAGGTAGCCTCGTCGTAAATATAATCGAAATCAGCCTTCAGCTCAGGGTCGTTCAGAACAAACTCGCTGTAACGAATGTAAGCCGGGTTCAGGGTAAAGGAATAGTTGGGCATTACATACTTCTGATCTTCAGAAATATCCAGTTGGCGGTAGCCTTCTTCACCAATCTTCTCCCAGTCCTCACCCTCAATACCATACTGGAACAGGTCGTGAGCTTCCTGGGTACCAAACATCCAGTCCAGGAAATACATTACGGCATCAATGTTTTCGCTCCATTCGGGAACGATCAGCCAGTTGTTGGTTACCATATCACAGACGACTGCGCCTTTTTCCTTGTTCCGCTGCGCGTCTTCATATACATAGAAGCCGTACTCAGAGCCGGGAATAGCCTCCTGACCCTCTTTGGATTTGCTCTCAAATTCAGTCAGCGGACAGTAAGAAATCACTGCAGGCCGCTCAACAGTATCGGTGCCGCCCCGGTTGGGATTCAGGTATTTGTTCCATTCGGTGCGCTTTACGGCATACTCGGTAATAAAGTCAGTTTGATAACCGGCAGGCATTTTGGCAAATTCCTCTTCAGAGTCGCCGGGGAAAACTACATTGGTGACGGTTTTGCCATCCTCGCTCAGGCCGACAAATGCGCGGGTTTGGTCGCCAAAGACGTTAGTGCTGTCCTGGCTGAACACGTTGTCATGCTTACCGGAGTAAACAGGGGAATCAATATAGAAGAAATTCCACAGGTTTACACCAATCATATCTGTCTCGTTAGCCAGAACGGTATCCAGATATGCAAACAGGCTTTCACGGTCAGTAATAGGACCACAGTTATACTTCTGACGCAGGTCTTCCCGGTACATAAAGCCGCGGGAGTCCTCATAGAAGGAAGCCAGGTTAATGCTGTAAACGCCCTTTTTCAAGCTGCCGTCCTCCTGGCGGACGTAAGAGGTCATTGCATCCACAAAATTCTCGGAGAAAGCGGTTTTCAGGCCAGGGAAGTTATCGTTGTTGAAGTAAGCGGAAAGATCAGCAAAGTTGCCGTCCTGCATATAAGTAGTCAGGCCATGCCAACTGCCGCAGAACATCAGGTCATAATCCTCTTGGGCAATCATCGCCATACTCAAACGGTCACGGTAGTCACCGCCGGCCACCCAGGTAAACTCTGGATGAATATGACTGAGGATCGGGTCATCCTTGGTCATTTCCTCATACTTAGCAATTACCTTATCCAAATTTTTGAACTCGTTCATAATGCGGATATTGATGGTAGTATCCGGCATTTCGGGAACAGAAGGAGCCTCGCTGGAAGTGCTGGAGCTGCCTCCGCCGCTGCTGGTGTTGGTACCGGTACTGACGGAGTTAGAGCTGCTGCTTTCGCCTGAATTACAGGCTGCCATAGACAGCGCCATGGAACCTGCCAGAAGCGTTACCATTGCTTTTTTAAGCCAGTTATGTGCTTTCATGCCATTTTTACCTCCAATTTTTATTTTTGAATGCTTATATATCCACCCGCTGATGCAGGGAGATAACTAACCTTTGATTGCGCCTACAGTCAAACCGCTGGTAAAGTACTTTTGCGCAAAGGGGTACAGGAATACCACCGGGCCAATGGCAACCACTGTCGTTGCCATACGCAAAGAGTTTGTGGGTATGCTTCCCATTGCGACGCCGGTGGTCCTTGCCATCTCGCGCATCGCCTCTACATTCCGCAGCATTCTCATCAGCAGGTACTGTAGGGGGAAGAGGTCTGCACTGTCCAGATACAGCATGGCGTTAAACCACTGGTTCCAGTAACCCAAAGCGTAAAACAGACTGATGGTTGCAATTCCCGGCACCGAAACCGGCAGGATAATTTTAATAAGAATCTGCAGATCATTGGCGCCGTCCATATAGGCGGATTCCGAAAGCTCTACTGGGATTCCTGCAAAGAAATTGCGCATCAGGAACATATTCCATGCGCCAAACGCCACCGGGATAATTAAAACCCAAATGCTGTCCTTCATGCCTAAAGTACGGGTAATCAGCAGATAGCTAGGTACTAAGCCGCCGCCGAACAGCATGGTAAAATAAACATAAAAGGTAATGACATTGCGATATTTTAATTTCTTCAGAGACAGGGGATACGCCATGGTGATTGTTAGAGCCATACTGATTAAGGTGCCCACTACCGTCGTAAAGATGGTAACACCGTAAGCTTTAAAGATCTGACTGTCACCCAACACCATTTTGTAGGCCTGGGTAGTAAAGTCCCGCGGGATAATAGGGAAGCCGTAGTTGGCAAAGTTGGTTTCGGTTTCAAAGCTGCTGCCTAAAATAATAGCAAAAGGGTAAAGGCAGTAGATGCAGAACAGCGCCGCAAAAGCATAAACCACAATATCAAAGATGACTTCACCGGTTGTTTTTTTAATTTTTGTTCCGCCTGTAGTGTTGCTCACCGTAATACCCCCTTTCTTTAGAATATAGCCGATTCCGGCTCAACCTTTTTGGCCAGTGCGTTGGTGGCAACCACCATTACAAGGCCAACGATTGACTGAAACAGGCTGGTTGCAGTCCTCATGCCCATGTTGTTCAGCTGCCGCAGGGCCCGGTACACAAAGGTATCAATAACATCGGTAGTTGCATACAGCTGGGAGTTATCTCCAACCAGTGCGTAAATCATGCCAAAGTCGCCGGCAAATATCTTACCAATGCTCATAATAGTAAGCATAATCACGGTGGTTTTCAGCATAGGTAGGGTAATCCTTGTAATAGTCTGCAGCCTGGTAGCACCGTCCATTTTGGCCGCTTCATACATACTTTGGTCAAAGCCGGTAATGGCCGCTACATAGACGATTGTGCCGTACCCGGCCCCCTGCCAGATTTTCAGCAGCACCAAAATCAAAGGCCACCAAGAGGCGTTGCTGTAAAAAGCAGGATCACTGCCGAAATTCTGGCTGATCCACTGGGTCAAAGTGCCGCTGCCGCCAATAATGCCGCTTAAGAACATAGCCACCACAGTCCAGGAAACAAAATGAGGAAAAATTGCAATGGTCTGTACCGTTTTGTTGTAAATCTTATTTTTAATCTCTACAAACATCAGTGCCAATACAATGGAGAAAACAGTTCCAGTTATAATAAACAACAGGTTTAAGTAGATGGTGTTCCAGAAAATCTGCCCAACGCCCTTATAGTTGAAAAGAAATTCAAAGTTTTTCAGCCCGCACCATTCGCTGCCCCAAATACCCTTTTTGTAACTAAAATCCTTAAATGTAATCAGGACGCCATACATAGGAACATAGCAAAAAATTGCAACCCAAATAATTGTCGGAAGGGTCATTGCATAAAGCAGACGATTCTTCCAAAGCTCCTGGCCTACGCCGCGGATGCCTGTCTTTTGTTTTGTGTTAATTGGTTTTACAGATCTTACTGTTGTTTTTTCCACTGCAGTCCCTCCTTTTTGTCTATATTATAGAAAGATCTGGAAGGAAAAACTATATAAATAATCCTATAAAACGGGTAATTTTTAATGAAAAAACACAAAACCTTCACCTTTTCTTAACAGTTTTGTGGAATTGTTTTGTAGAAAAGCTGCAAAAAAAGCTTTCCCTACAAATAAAAATAGTGTATACTAATGAAGAAGCACCCAGCGCTTAAAATACAGCAGGCTATGCCGACGTCAGCGGGAGGGTGCGCTTTTGTGCAAAAAAAGAGCACCCCATGCGGGATGACCGCAGGTGGGTGCGCAGAACAAAATGGAGGTGCAACTGTGGAAAAATTTTCGCAAATGAGCTATACAAGGCCGGATCTGGCAGCTTACGAGGCTGAGCTGAAAGTTCTGATCCAGAAGATTAAGGATGCCAAAAGCTGGGAGGAGCTGCGGGCTCAGTGGCTGGAAATGGATAAAAACCGCCGCGGCCTATCTACCATGATGAGCATTGCCCATGTCCGTAACACGGTGGATACCACTGACGAATTTTATGAGGGGGAAATGCGCTATTTTAACGAAAATATGCCCGGCATTAACCTTGTGATGAAGGATGTGGACGCCGCTCTGCTATCTTCCCCTTATATAAAGGAGTTTGAGCAGGAATTCGGCAGCATTTTGGTAAAAACTATGGCAAGCAGCCAGCGTTTGGCTGATAAGAGGCTGATCCCCTTACAGATTCGGGAATCGGAGCTGACGCAGCAGTACTCCAAGGTTTCCGCCACTGCAACAGCTGAATTCCAGGGGAAGGTATGCAACTTTTCCGGCTTGTTGAAGGGGATGCAGTCCCCTGACCGGGCCACCCGGCAGGAGGCGTTTTTGGCTTGGGCCGGTTTGTACGAAAAAATTGCGCCTCGTCTGGATGAAATTTATGATGAGATGGTAAAAGTGCGCACCGAGATGTCTTCCGTTTTGGGCTTTGACTCTTATACCGAAATGGCCTACCTGAGCCGCCGCCGCTTTGACTATGATGCGAAGGATGCTGCCCTGTTCCGCCAAAAAATTCGGGACGAAATCACGCCGATATGTGCAAAGGTTTACGAAAAGCAGCGTGTTCGCTTAGGGCTGGATCAGCTTCACTGGTACGATGAGTCTTTGGTTTTTCCTGATGGTAACGCCGATCCGGAGGGTACCAAAGAGGAGCTGCTGCAGAAAGCCCTGGAAATGTACCGGGAACTTTCCCCCAAAACTGGCGAGTTTTTCCAGTTTATGATGGAAAGAGAGCTTTTTGATCTGGACAGTAAGCCTGGCAAGCGGTTAGGCGGCTACTGCACCTCTCTGCCAAGCATACCCGCTCCCTTTATTTTTGCCAACTTCAACGGTACGGCTGCGGATATTGACGTTTTAACCCATGAGGCAGGCCATGCCTTCCAGAACTATCTCGCCAGCCGCACACTGCCCTTAACCAACCAGTGCTTCTCTACCAGTGAGATCAACGAAATCCATTCTATGGCTATGGAGCATTTTACTTATCCCTGGATGGACAAGTTTTTTGGCGAAAAAACTGCCAAACACCTGTATGACCACCTGTGGGGCGCCCTGAACGTGCTGCCCTACATGTGCTGTGTGGATGAATTCCAGCATCGTATGTATGACAACCCCACCCTTACCGCAGCCCAGCGCCGGGAGGTATGGAAAGAGCTGGAGCAGGCCTACATGCCCTGGCGGAGCTATGGGGAAAATAACTTTCTCAATAACGGGGGCTTCTGGATGCAAAAGCAGCATATCTTCCTGTATCCCTTCTATTACATTGAGTATGCTCTGGCACAAATCTGCGCCTTCCAGTTTTATCTGCGGATGCTGGAGGATCGTGATGCTGCCTGGGCAGATTACATCCGTCTTTGCCAGGCGGGGGGCAGCCTTGGATACTTTGACCTGCTACAGCTTGCCCACCTGGAGAACCCTTTCCGAGATGGCACTGTAGAAAAAATTGCCGCTGTGATTGACAAACAGCTTGAGAAAATGGAGACAGCGCTGTAGTCTCTAAAAACAAACCCGGTTATTGCATAGCGGCAGTAACCGGGCACTGTTTTGGTTTTTAGGACGTAACCGCCTTATCCTATTCGCAGGCTTTGTGGAAAACTTCTGCAAAGTAGGCGTGTACTTACGTCCCCAAAGCCCCCTGCACCCCCCAATTGACAAATTGCAAGCCGTCCGTTG